>NZ_JBFUKD010001005.1:0-980 GCF_056401005.1 Microvirga sp. P4_G7
CCATCTGCCAGGATCCGGCGGCGCCTTTCGAAATCACGTCGAGAACCGCTTCGATATCGAGCCCTGCCTTCTTGCCGAAATGAATGCCCTCCGCGAGCCCTTGGACAAGACCCGCGATGCAGATCTGGTTGACCATCTTCGTCAGCTGGCCGGACCCGGCGGGTCCCATCAAGCGGCACGCGCGGGCAAAGCTCATGATCACCGGTTCGGCCTTGGCGTAAGCGTCGGCATCGCCGCCGCACATCACCGTCAGCACGCCGTTCTCCGCACCGGCTTGTCCGCCGGACACGGGCGCGTCGATGAAAGCCGCACCCTTATCCGCCGCAGAGGCGTGGAGCTCCTTGGCCATCTCGGCCGACGCAGTGGTGTTGTCGACGAAGATCGCGCCTGGCCGCAACGCATGGAACGCGCCGTCCCGACCCATCGTGACCTCGCGCAGATCATCGTCGTTGCCGACGCAGCTGAAGACGAAATCCTGGCCTTCCGCCGCGAGGCTCGGAGTCTTCGCGGGCTTGCCGCCGTTCTCCGAGACCCACTTTTCGGCTTTGGCGAAAGTCCGGTTGTAGACGGTGAGTTCATGCCCCTTCGTCTGCAGATGCTTTGCCATGGGATAGCCCATGACGCCCAAGCCGAGGAATGCCACCTTCGCCATCGTGCGACTCCGTTTCGTTCAATGAAATTTATGCGGGGAAAGACAGATCGTCGAAAGATCTATTTGATGTCGAACGGAAAATACTTGGCGCGAATGCGGTCGTACGTACCATCCGCAATGACATACCGGATCGCGCTGTCGAACTGGTCCTTCAGCTTCATATCTTCCTTGCGTAAACCGATCCCATACGTCTGAAACCGGAATGGCGGAACCTGCGGGACATCTGCGATCAAGCGGCAGCAAGCGCCTTCACGGGTTTCGAGAAATTTCTGCAACGTGGGTTTGTCGCCGAAGACGAGGTCGAGCCGATCGGTGAGAACGTCAAGGT
>NZ_JBFUKD010001006.1:0-977 GCF_056401005.1 Microvirga sp. P4_G7
TCCGTCGCCAAGCCGGATCAGGTGTCCGACGCGGATGCCCGTCAGCGTTACGAGCAGGAAAAGGCAAAGTTCGGCTCACCCGAGAAGCGCACCATCCAGCAGATTTCCTTCCCCAACCAGGAAGAGGCCGAGGCTGCATTCAAGCGCATCAAGGRAGGAGCGACGTTCGAAGCCGTCGCAGAGGAGCGCAAGGTTCCGTCAGCCGATCTCGATCTCGGCACTTTCACCAAGCAGCAGATGCTGGATCCGGTCGTCGCCGAATCGGCCTTCGCCCTCGAACAGGGCGCGACGAGCGGTCCCCTCGCCGGCCGCTTCGGTCCGGTCATCATCCGCGTCACCCAGGTTCAGCCCGAAGCGGTGCGCCCGTTCGAAGAGGTCGCCGGCGAGATCCGCAGCGAGATGGCCAGCGGACGCGCCAAGGACGATCTCGAAGCGGCCCATGACGCGATCGAGGACCTGCGCGCGAGCGCCCGTCCGCTCGCCGACATCGCCAAGGAAAAGGGCCTGACGCTCGCGCAGATTCCGGCCGTGGACACCAACGGCCTGGACAAGAGCGGCAAGGCTGTCGACGTCCCCAACAAGGACACGCTCCTGAAGGCTGCCTTCGCCTCCGATATCGGCGTCGACAACGAGGCGTTGCGGTTGCCGAACGGCAGCTATGTCTGGTTCGACGTGACGGGCATCGAGGCCGCGCGCGACAAGACCCTCGACGAGGTCAAGGACGAGGTCGCACGCCTTTGGAAAGAAGAAGAGGTCGCGCAGCGCCTGAGCGCCAAGGCTCGCGAGTTCACCGAAAGGCYCGACAAGGGCGACGCTTTCGACGCGGTGGCGAAAGATGCCGGCGCTCCCGCGAAGTCCGCGACGGATCTCGCTCGCAACACGGCGAAGGACGATCTCTCCGCCGAGGTCGTGAATCGGATCTTCGCCGTTCCGGTCGGCAAGTCCGGCAACGCTGCGAACGGCGCCAACGGCCGTGC
>NZ_JBFUKD010001007.1:0-976 GCF_056401005.1 Microvirga sp. P4_G7
TTTCTGCGTAACAACATCTACAACGTGGAAAACGGCATCACCCTGAGCAACGGCAACTCGCTCATTCAGGACAACTACATCCACAACCTGAAGGCTTCGGGCTCGCCGCACTACGATGGCATCCAGATCGATGGCGGCCAGTCGAACGTGGTGATCAAGCACAACACGGTCATCAACGATCACGAGCAGACCGCCGCGATCATGATCGACAACTATTTCGGCCCGATCTCGAACATCCAGGTCGACAACAACTACCTCGCCGGCGGTGGCTACACGGTGTACTCCGACGGTCAGTTCAGCGGCGGATCGATCTCCGGCGTTTCCTTCACCAACAACTACATGGGTGAAGGCCAGTGGGGTTACTACTACTTCCGCGGCAACTCCCCGACCGTTTCCGGCAACGTCGAAGGCGTGACCGGCCCAGTTCCGGATGATGGCGGCCCCTATCCGCCGCCGCCCCCGCCGCCCCCCCCGCCGCCGCCGCCGCCACCGACCGAAAAGATCATCAAGGGCGACGGCTACAGCAACACCCTTACCGGCTCGTCCAGCGTCGAGAAGATCTTTGGTTATGGCGGTAACGACAAGCTTCTCGGCAAGGACGGCAACGACGTCCTGACGGGTGGCAGCGGTCGCGACAGCTTCGTCTTCGACACCAAGCTCAACAAGACGACGAACGTCGACACCATCACCGATTTCAGCACCCGTGACGACACCATCCGTTTGGAAAACTCCGTCTTCACGAAGCTGGCCGCGGGCTCCCTTTCCTCCAGCATGTTCCGCGTCGGAGAAAAGGCCCTCGATAGCAACGATCACATTATCTACAACGACAAGACCGGCGCTCTTTCTTATGACGCCGACGGCAACGGCTCCGGGGCAGCGGTGCAGTTCGCCACGGTCAGCAACCTCGCGAAGCTGACGGTCTCGGACTTCTACGTGATCTAAAGACAGCCTGATCGTTGATCAGACGGCCTTGAAT
>NZ_JBFUKD010001008.1:0-974 GCF_056401005.1 Microvirga sp. P4_G7
TCCATCCAGAGTGTCGGCGCCGCCGAGGCCGAGCAAGATATCGTTGCCGCCGAGGCCAGGCAAAGAATCTGCTCCGGCGGTCCCAACGACCGTGTTGCCCGCATCATTGGCAATGGCGACCCATTGTCCCCGGATGATTCCGGACGGAAATGGACTGGTGTGGATATTGAAGTACAAAGGCGCGTCGGCTCCGATCGGCGTCGCGTTCAATTGAGCCGCAAATGCGGAAATCGACGTGCCGGCGGGATCCGACAATTCCCAGTTGCCACTGACCGTCCATGAATTGTCCGCATTCAACACGACCTTTAGATCGTCGTTGTCCTGAGCCGGATCGATCTGCCCGAATACGATCGCTCCATTCGCTCCACGCGGCGCGTTGTGCACGTGGATGCCACCGACGTCATCGGCCGTGCTCGGAGTCTGGGACGGTTTTCCGGTCGCCGGTCCGAAATCCAAGCCATTGACCCGGATCGAATACGCGGCGGCGACCGCGACGTCACTGAAGACGACGGTCCCGACGCCGCTGGCCGATGTTGCGACAGGGGGAACTTGCTGATTGCCTGTAAGAGTCACACGGAATGCTGTAGACATGGCTACCACCTCCTGAATGAGGCTTGCGCCTCAGGACGTCGAGCCCAGCTCCCGATCATCAACGATGTTTCAGAACACTTCGATCACCGTTGGATCGCACGTTCCTGCTGACATTATTGAGGTCCGCAATGATGGCATCTTGATGTCGCCGTCGCGCGCTTTGGGCCCAAGGGCCGCAATCATCAAACCACGAAAAAATCCCTGTAGGTCATCTTGAGGTTCTTCGAGAGCGTCGCGATCTGGATCTGCGCGGTCGCGCCGGTGCCGTCGGCGTCGTAGTAGAGCGCGCCCTTCTTGGCATCGTAGATGATGCGATCGGACCCGTCGTGCGCCTTCGCGCCCGCGTAGAACGCATCGGCTTTCAGCACACCCTTCTTGGTGAT
>NZ_JBFUKD010001009.1:0-973 GCF_056401005.1 Microvirga sp. P4_G7
TCATGATGCGGATCGCGCACGCCGATCTCAAGTTCACCGATCGTCTCCCCGATCACCCCGTCGTTGTTCCCATTGACCGGCGGCTCGTTTCTCAGGCTGTGACGAATCTCGTGAAGAATGCGACGGAAGCCGTCGCGGCGGTGCCGGAGGACGAGCGCGGTCAGGGAGAGATCTCCGTCGTCCTCGACGACAGTAACCCGGATTACCTCACCGTCGAGATCACCGACAACGGCAAGGGCTTTCCGGTTGAAGGCCGACAACGCCTGTTGGAACCCTACATGACGACCCGTGAAGGCGGGACGGGTCTGGGGTTGCCGATCGTCAGCAAGATTTTGGAAGAACACGGAGGCGGTATGGAACTTCTCGATAACCCCGCTGGCCGTGGTGGGCGCGTTCGTCTGTGGCTGCCCAAGGCAAATACGATTGCCGCAGAGACTCGCGTCGACCGTGAAACGGATAGAGCAAGCTTATGAGTGCCGATATTCTAGTTGTTGATGACGAAATCGATATTCGAGAACTCGTTGCGGGAATCCTCGAAGACGAGGGGCATCGGACGCGTACGGCAGGGTCGTCGGACGAGGCGCTCGGGGCCATCGAGTCGCGCCGGCCGCATTTGGTCTTTCTCGACATCTGGCTGCAAGGCAGCCGCCTCGACGGATTGCAAGTTCTCGACCTGATCAAGGCGCAGCATCCCGATTTGCCCGTCGTCATGATCTCGGGACACGGCAACATCGAGACCGCCGTGTCGGCCATCAAGGCGGGAGCCTATGATTTCATCGAGAAGCCGTTCAAGGCGGATCGGCTCGTGTTGGTCGCGGAACGCGCGCTCGAAGCCTCTCGCCTGAAGCGCGAGGTGCGCGATCTGCGCTCGCGGTCGATCCAAGCCGACCGTATCGCAGGCCGATCGATCATCATGAATCAGTTGCGCCAGGCCATCGAGAGGGCGGCGCCGACGAATGCGCGCATTCTGGTG
>NZ_JBFUKD010001010.1:0-970 GCF_056401005.1 Microvirga sp. P4_G7
CCGCTCTGGAACGTCGACCGAAGGGCAAGGGTCGATCGACCGTTCCGAGAAGCTCCGTCTCTCCGTCGCCGCGGTGGTGACTGAGGTTTTGCCCAACGGAAATCTTCTCATCAGCGGGTCACAGGAGATCCGCGTGAACTTCGAAGTGCGCGTGCTGAATATCGCCGGCATCGCCCGTCCTTCGGATATCTCCCGCAAGAACACCATCGCGTACGACAAGATCGCCGAAGCGCGGGTGTCCTATGGTGGCCGTGGCCGGATCACCGAGGTCCAGCAGCCGGCCGTCGGCCAGCAGATCTACGACTTGCTCACGCCGTGGTAGGAAACCAGTAACGTCATGGCCCGCAAGCGACTTCCAAAATCGTCCGATGCCTCCTCCCAGGGCGGAGGGAAGGGTTGGCTCGGATTGTTGGCCGTGTTGACCGTCCTCGCGACCGTAACTGGTGGTGCGCTCGGCATGTACCTCGTTTCCACGGTCGAGAAAGTGGTCGACGAGCGAAAGCGGGACGAGCAGGAGAAGGCAGCGCATTCGCTTCTCTATTCCGGCGACGTGGTTTTGAAGAGCCTTTCGCCGGTTGTGACGAACCTCGCCAATTCCGGCGACGCCTGGATCCGTGTCGAATCCTCGATCGTCTTCAACAATGGGTCGATTCCCAATCCGGACGTGATCGCGGCCGAGATCAAGCAGGACATGGTCGCCTATCTGCGGACGGTCGGATTAGCCCAGATCGAAGGCGCGAGCGGATYGCAACATCTCAAGGAAGATCTGAACGAACGCGCTAGCCTGCGCTCGAACGGTCTCGTGCGCGAGCTCATCGTGGAGACGTTGATCGTCCAATGAGCCAATGCGCAACAATTGTGTTTTGCCGCCTTTAACATTTTATCATTCCAACGGCTTTTGATGATGCGCTTTGTCCTCGTTCTCCTCTTTTCCATCATCGCGACGGCAGCAAGCGCTCAGGTGCCCGGC
>NZ_JBFUKD010001011.1:0-964 GCF_056401005.1 Microvirga sp. P4_G7
CGTCAGAGAACATCTCGTCCTTGAATGACGACTCCCGGCTTTGGCAAGCGCTGAGAACAATCGGCATGGAGATCAGGATGAAAAATCGGCGCACGCGTCGGCCCCCCGCTATCGATGGCGCAAACTATCGCTTTAGCCTCGGCGGTACCCTCACCGAACGGCTAGGAGACGCAAGCTCCTCGGAACTCCCCTGCGTCTGTCGCGTTTCCATGGTGAACAACAATAGGAGTTTCTAAAATGGATTGGAACCGCGTCGAAGGTAACTGGAAGCAGTTCAAGGGCAAGATCAAGGAGAATTGGGGTAATCTCACCGACGATGATCTCGATTCCATCAATGGCCGTCGTGAGCAGCTAGAAGGTAAGCTTCAGGAGCGCTACGGCTATGCCAAGGATAAGGCCAAGGCCGAAGTCGACACCWGGTACAATACTCAGCGCTGGTAAAGCGTATTTGTCGCGATGCCGAGTCCTATCGGCATCGCGACCCCCCTTTCGATCATTCGACTGCGTGCCGCAGGAGGCGTTGAATGAGGCGGTTCGTTCGCGACAACGGGCTTTCGATCGCGCTTCTCACGCTTTTCATTCTCTCGTTCATCGGCCAGATCGCAGCGGGCTATTTTGCTCACGCGGAAAATTTGCGCGCTCACGATTTGCCGCCTATTTCGCTCATCACATATTTCACCACTGGACACTTTGTCTCCGCGACCTTCGAGAACTGGGAGAGCGAATTCCTTCAGATGGCGCTCTACGTTATCCTGACGGCCGTTCTGATCCAGAAAGGCTCGCCGGAATCGCGATCGCCGGACGAGGAAGACGATGAATCGGATGACCCGCCATCCGACGGTCGTGTTCCGCGAAACGCACCATGGCCGGTTCACCGCGGCGGGCTTCTTCTTAAGCTCTATTCGCATTCACTTGGAACGGCGCTCGTCGCTCTGTTCTTGATCTCGTTCGTCCTGCATTGGCT
>NZ_JBFUKD010001012.1:0-962 GCF_056401005.1 Microvirga sp. P4_G7
GGATCACGTTTCAGCAGATCCAAAAATACGAGAAAGGCGTGAATCGCGTCGGGGCCGGGCGGCTCATGGCGATTTCTACGGCACTCGGCGCGCCAATCACTTCGTTCTTCGAGGGGCATGCGCTGAGCGACGGCAACGACAGCAATGCACCCCAGGTGCAAAGTTTGCTCACCACGCCGCAAGTGATCGAGCTGATCCGCGTTTTTGCCCAAATCAAAAGTCAGGCTATGCGTCAGGCTCTCATAACGATGGCTCACGCGGCAGCAAAAGAAGTTTGAAATTGATGAGAGCTCCTGTCAGCGGCTCTCAAATCATGTCAGGTTTCACAGGTCTTTCTTGCGCATGGAAGCATCTTCCTCGTCCCAACCGGCCAAGGACGGAAGAACTCGCACGGTCTCGATCGCGGCTGCGAGCCCTGGGACCGAGTTGATCTCAGCCTGGCTGAACGTCTGCGTGATATCCATGCCCTGAGCCCAGAAACGCAAGATTGCGGTTTGTAGGTGCGGATTTGAGCTGGAAGGATCCGACATGGCGATCTGCCCCATTTATGCAATTATGTTACATTAATCGATCTCTGGTCAGCAAGGCAACGTCGGCAGATTGTGTTTGTGTCTCTCGTGGCGGAAGCCCCTCGCGACTACCTTGATCGAACCGGTCCGAAAACGTGCTGACAAAAGCGCGCCACCCCCAAAGGCCGTCCCTTGTGAATTACGCTCCCACCACGTCGGGTCGGATCTTGTTGAGGAAATACATGTCGATGGCTCCGATATGCTTCACCTGAACGGAGCCACGGGCTTCGGTTTCGAAGAGACGTGACACTTGGTGCAGGGTGCTGGCGGAAATGTTCACCCTCCCCGGTTCGCAGGCTTCCTCCAAACGCTGCGCCACATTTACCGCATTGCCCCACACGTCATAGGTAAAGCGGCGCTGCCCGACGATCCCGGCGACGACCGGACCGGTGT
>NZ_JBFUKD010001013.1:0-958 GCF_056401005.1 Microvirga sp. P4_G7
GGGGTACGCCGCCGGGTCGCACGTCGATCGCGATTTGGGCCAACCGCTCGGCGGCGTTTCGGAAACTGTTTTCGAAACCATGGACGTACAAGAGCGGAGGGTTATCCTTAGCGACATACGCGACTCGGATTTCCTCCATCAAGTTGTCGATCGTATTGGTAATGGTGTGACTTTGTATCGAGAACTCGTAGGACGCGTTCTGATCTGTCGAGCTGGTCGAATAATTCGTGTCTCCACGCTTTCGGTGGGTGGGATAACTCACGTCTAGCCAGCCATATGTAACCGGGACGGCGATCTTATTCAGAAAGACGTCCTCGTATCCCAATATCCTGTTCTCGGCTTGCGCCCGAGCTTCTGCGTCGAAATCGACGCTGCGGTTCGTTACGAACAGGATGCGGGTGGAAAGTCGACGAGCGCTCTGCACCGTTCTCGGAGTTACTGCCGAGAAAGCACCATCCAAACTCTGGTTCGCGCCTTGGGCCGACGAGCCGTCCGCGGCGATGCACGCCCAGGCAAGGGCGAGCAGAAGCGGTCGACAAGAACCCGACAGCCACCGAAGCATCGCGCGTCCCCTGACCATTCTTGGATGATGACGTCGCCGGCGCTCATCATAGGCCGATTCAGGCGGCCCGCTCGTGGGCAAAAAGGGTTATCGTCCCTCCCCTGTCGGATTGCCTCTCTCCCGTTCGTCCTTAGCTCTCATCCGTCGAGCAGCGGACGCTCCCATGCAGAACATCTCGCCGTTCCATGTGTCTGTCGGATCGTCGCCCTGTCGTACGTCCTATGGCGGAAACAACCGATCAAGGAGATTTCTCATGAATGCAGACGCCAAAACCGCCCCGATCGCTGATCGCGAACTTTCCCTGACCCGCTTGATCGACGCGCCCCGGGCCAAAATCTTCCGAGCTTGGACGGAACCCGCGTTGCTCACGCAATGGTTCGCGCCCCTCCCCTGGAC
>NZ_JBFUKD010001014.1:0-956 GCF_056401005.1 Microvirga sp. P4_G7
AACACGCTCCGTGTCCGATCCAGACGCCGGCACTACCACCGATCCGAGCCGTCCCGAATTTACCTTTACAGGTGCCTTCGTCTCGGAAGCCGAGATGGCTCGTGCTCAGGGTCGTGGACGCTCCGGCGATTGGACGCGCGAGTACGCCGCGCAACCCGCCCATATCAAAGTCGCTACCGTGGTCGTGCCGAGCTGGATCAAGGCAGGTGACGAGATCCGCCGGATTGCGACAGGCGAGCGCTTCTTCGTCGTGAGCGCACTTCCGGACGATCTCAACACGACGAAAATCACGCTCAGGGTCTGAACATGAGTCTTGCTCGAACTGCGTTGCGTCTTGYGGTCTCGGGAGACCTGCTCGCCGACCCCGTCATTGCAGCGATCTGCCCGGGCCGGGTCTTCGATTCCGCGATGGATCCACCGAGCAGCAAGGACTTCGAGCCGATCATCACCATCACGACGGAGGATGACGAGGGCGAGGCGTTCAGCCGCCAGAACGGCGGCATACCTTTTGAGCAAACCTGTGATCTTGTCATCGAAATCGCCTTCACGAGCGGGGGAGAGGATGACGACGCCGATCCGCTCATACCGGTAACCGATCGGGCCCGAGAGGCGATGTTGGATCTGATCGAGCATCGTGTCGTCGAGGTTATCACGGTAGGCGAAGGTCCTGCTCTGAGCCGCAGGGTCGCTCGACGAGTTCCGAAGTTCAAGTCCTCGCGCTTCCCCGACAACGAACACGGCATTCGACTCGCCGTACGAGTGCTGACGTTGTCCGTCGAACTGAAGGGTGAGGACCAACTCGACGCTCGCGAGCTACCGACCGAACCATTTGCCAATTTGCCGAGCCCACTCCGCGATGTGTGCCTCGAGTTGCCCACGGGAACCTCAGGCGCACGGGTTTGCGCCATGATCTCCGCGGCGCTTCCGACGATCGACGTCCAACTGTTCGGCGGCGC
>NZ_JBFUKD010001015.1:0-953 GCF_056401005.1 Microvirga sp. P4_G7
ACCCTGGGGCTCGCGGCGACGCCGTATTTGGGATCCACGCCGCCGCGGACGTTCTGAGAGCAGTTCGCGGCAGTCAATGCGATGAGCGTAACGCCCGCCAGCCTGCAGAATGTCGAGGACGCGGCATAGCCAACCGCTGCCGCAAGGCCGTTCTTTGAATCGGCGCGATCGTCAATCATGCTGTCCCGCATCCCCCTATTTCGTCCGGTCCGGACGCCCGCCGTTAAGCGATGATCCGAGTCAGACAGCGTGCAGGTTGCCTTATGGAGGTGAAAGAGAGCTTAAAATGGCCGCGCTTGTCAATGCCTAAGCTTCAGGATCGAACAGAAAAGTAAATCTTCCGTTTCGGAGGCAATTGGGTTTCGAAATGGTGGCTAAACAGTCGTTCCCATCGCTCCGATTCTCATTCATCAATTGTTCAGCACGCCCTCGGGAGCCATGAAATCGGTGTAAATTCCTGAGATTCCGGGAACGATTTTCATCGCGCTGGCCAACGCATCGCTACGGTTCACCGTATGGATGAACAGCGGACATGTCGTCCCGAGATAGGCCGGAAACCCGTCCTTCTTTTTCGGCCCGACGATCCAATCGATGGGAAACGTGATCGCGATCCCCGGTTCGGCGCAGGCGGCGCTCACGTCACGGAATTCGCGCAGCTTGTATAGGGTAAAGATCACCCGCTCGAACCCGGAGGCTTTGAATAGCTGGGCCTCGTCATAGGAATAGGCCTGCGGGACAATCCGCTGTTTCCCGACTCCGTAGGTATCCGACAGAATTTTTGTCGCTTCGAAGAAGATTCCAGACGCGTTCTTCTCTTTGGTATCGAGAACCAGCACGGAATCTTTGTGTGCGCCGAGGAATTGACCGAGACTGTCAATATCGCAGTTCTGCAATTCCATCAGTCTGACGCCCTTATTCTGCTTTTGCTTGAACTCTTCGAATGTCAGGAACCC
>NZ_JBFUKD010001016.1:0-951 GCF_056401005.1 Microvirga sp. P4_G7
ATCCTGAACGACGTCATACCAAAGTTGCATATCAGCCCGGTAAAACGAGCGCGTGACCTTATCACAGGTCGGATCTATGACAGCGCCAGATCAAAAGGTGTTCCAATGTTTCTCTCGCTGTTTCTCTCCCGCTTCAACCGCGCTGCCCGCTTCTCCTGGTCGCCGGCCCTCAATTTCGACGATCGCGCCATCTATTCGACGCTGATCCCGGGCGCCCAGTACTGAGGTCGCAATACCGAGGCCCGTTTGCGCTGAGGCTTTGCAAGCGCTCGGCACTTGTTTAGAATAGATCTAAACTTGAGTCGAATGCATGAAAGCGCTTGCTGACCTGAACGAGCGCGAGGTCCTTGCCCTCGCGATCGCCAACGAAGAAGACGATTCGCGAATTTATCAAAGCTTCGCCGATCGCCTCCGTCCCGATTTCGCTGCTTCCGCCGGCCTTTTCGATGATATGGCGAGCGAGGAGCGCGAGCATCGCGACTGGCTCTATTCCTTATATCGCACGCGATTCGGCGAGCACCTCCCGCCCATCCGCCGCGAGGATGTCCGCGGTTTTCTCAAGCGCCGGCCGATCTGGTGGAGCCCGCATCTCGATCTCGACAAGATGCGCCACGAGGCGGAGCTGATGGAGCTCCAGGCCGCCAATTTCTACGACAAAGCCGCCCTTCAGACGCTCGACGTAGGCGCGCGTGAATTGTTCACGAAGCTCGCGGACATCGAGCGCGGCCACGAGCGCAAGGCGAGCGAATTTCATGATGCTCGCCTGAGCGACGACACCGAGGCCGCCGAGGAGGCGGTCCGGAAGCGGCTTTTTGTTCTGCAATACGTTCAACCTGGCCTTGCAGGCTTGATCGACGGGTCCGTCTCCACGCTCGCGCCRCTTTTCGCGGCCGCCTTCGCGACCCAGAACAACTGGGAGACGTTCCTGGTCGGCCTCGCGGCATCCGTTGG
>NZ_JBFUKD010001017.1:0-944 GCF_056401005.1 Microvirga sp. P4_G7
GTGAAATACCTTACGATCGGCGTCGTAGAGGACCTTCGCGCGGTTGAGATCGGCAGCCATCAGTTGCGTTTCGCGTGCAAGCGTCCGGCATTGCGTCTCGCGATAGGCGCGCGCGATCGAAACCGTGTTGTTCATCAGTTCGCGAATTGAGCCGGTGAACCAGGGATCGAGGCCACGCTCCAAGGTCACCGTCGCCACGATCGCCACCAGAATCGCCGGCAGGACAGCGACGAGGCTGAACAATCCGACGATTCGAACGTGAAGGCCGGCGGCTGCGGCCCCGGCCCGCCGCTCCCGCATCAAACGCTTGGTCTGCCAGGCGACGACGCCGAGCAGAACGAGAATGAGAACCCCGTTGAGGATGAAGACCCAGATGACGACGTCATGGGTCGGCAGGATCGGTGTCAGTCCGGCGAGAACCAGGAAGGTTGTCAGCGCCGATGCAAGGGCGGTCAGGACCGCGATCGGGCCGAGCCACCCCGGGCCGCGATGCCCGATCTCGGCCATATGACGCTGTGCTTGTGTATCCAGATTGGTCAAACCGGCATCCCGCTACGACGAGCGCGTTGTTCGCGCCCGACTATCGTGGTGATGCACCAACACAACACTGTGGTCAAATTATTACAGACCGCCGATCGTCAGCGCGTGCTCTTGATCACCTGAAGTTCGAGATCGCGGACCTTTTTACGCAGCGTGTTGCGGTTGACGCCTAGAAGCTCCGCCGCGCGGATCTGGTTTCCCCGCGTTGCCGCCAGCGCCKCCCCGATCAGTGGCCCCTCGATTTCGCGCAGAATGCGGTGGTAGAGACCGGGTGGCGGCAGCGTTTCCTTGAAGTTCGAGAAATAATCCGAGAGGTGCCGCTCGACGGCGTCGGATAGCGATTCCGAATCAGCCCTGGGAAGCAACTTGCCCGCTGCCGGTTGCGGCATTGAAATCGGGTGGGC
>NZ_JBFUKD010001018.1:0-939 GCF_056401005.1 Microvirga sp. P4_G7
GGCCGATCCATTGCCGTAGGGAGCAMCGGCCGCCGGGGCTCCTTCGTCGAACGACACCGTGGACGCTCTGGCTGATGCTGGGCGGTCGTGGCGCGGGCAAGACCCGCACCGGCGCCGAATGGATTCGCGGCATTGCCCTCGGCGAACCCGATTTCGCCGAGCCGGCGCTGCGCCGCATCGCGCTCGTCGGAGAGACATTCGCGGATGCGCGCCACGTGATGGTGGAGGGGCCGGCGGGAATACTTGCCGTGCACCGTCGACGCGAGCGTCCGTCGTGGTCGCCGTCGTTGCGCAAGCTCGAATGGCCCAATGGCGCCATCGCACAGGTGTTTTCCGCCGAGGATCCGGATTCCCTGCGCGGTCCGCAATTCGAAGCCGCGTGGGCGGACGAACTCGCCAAGTGGCGTCACGTGGACGAGACGTGGGACATGCTGCAATTCGGCCTGCGCCTAGGCACCCATCCACAGCAGATGGTGACGACCACGCCGCGTCCGCTCCCGCTGATCAAGAGATTTCTCGCCGATCCGACCGTCGCCGTCACGCGCGCGAAAACCGCCGACAACGCGGCTCATCTCGCACCCGCCTTTCTCGAGACCGTGGTCGGCCGCTACGCAGGCACGCGCCTCGGCCGTCAGGAACTCGATGGGGAACTCATCGAGGATCGCCCCGATGCATTGTGGACGCGCGAGGTGATCGAAGCGGGACGCGTCGTTCGCGCGCCCCCGCTGGTGCGGATTGTCGTTGCAGTCGATCCGCCGGCGACGTCGTCGCGGCGAGCGGATGCCTGCGGGATCGTCGCAGTCGGTCTGGATGCGGGTGGCTTCGCGTACGTGTTGGCGGATGTCAGCGCGTCGGGACTGAAACCGCCGGAATGGGCCGCGAAGGCAGTCGCGCTCTATCATCGCCTGGAGGCCGATACCCTCGTCGTCGAGACGAACC
>NZ_JBFUKD010001019.1:0-939 GCF_056401005.1 Microvirga sp. P4_G7
GCATATGGCCTCTCGGCAGAGCAAAGGTGCGCCATGACGCTCGCTCTGTGACGGTCAATGCCCTGATCGGTGCAAGCGATTGGAGGTGATCGCGACAACGTGCCATATCAAGCTCAGATCGTCCGACTCCGCGCGCTCACGCCGCGCTCGTCTCGCGAACGAAGTGGGTCGGCGAAATAGCCCGCATGGCGAGTCGGGTAGGGATGAAGTCCAAAGACCGGACGACGCTCGGAATTTCATCCGACATGGGCGTGCGTCCAAGCGGCCTGCGCGACGGATCGGCAATCGGGACGGTGGCGAGAAGCTTGCGCGTGTAGGGATGCTCGGGCTTGGAGAACACCGAACGGCGATCGCCGATTTCCACGATCTCGCCGAGATACATCACCGCCACGCGGTGCGCGATCCTCTCCACGACGGCCATGTCATGGCTGATGAACAGGATCGCGATCCCCATCTCTTTCTGGAGATCCATCAGCAGATTGATCACCTGGGCCTGGATCGTCACGTCGAGCGAGGCGACGGCTTCATCCGCGATGATGAGCCGAGGATTGAGCGCCAATGCGCGTGCAATGCAAATGCGTTGGCGTTGTCCGCCGGAGAATGCATGCGGGTAGCGTTCGAGATGTTCGGGCGACAATTCGACTTTGGCCAACAAATCGGCAGCGCGTTCTCGAAGGACCTTGGTGGAGCCCTCGCGATGAACCCGCATGGGATCCATCAAGGCTTGGGCGATTGTCATGCGAGGGTTGAGGGACGAAAACGGATCCTGAAAGATCATTTGGGCTTCGCGCCGAAAGCGCGTCATCGCTTTACGCGATGCGCCGATCATTTCGACGCCATCGAAGCGCACGGAACCGGATTGAGCGCGCTCCAACTGCATGATGCTCCGCGCGACGGTCGATTTCCCGCAGCCGGATTCGCCCACGAGCGCCAACGTCT
>NZ_JBFUKD010001020.1:0-937 GCF_056401005.1 Microvirga sp. P4_G7
GATCGATGGCGCCGGCGAGGCCTACCGCCTCTTCCAGACGAGCATCGATGGGGCGCGGATTGACCGATTGCCCCTCCAGGGGCGCACTCGCGCGGGACCTTCGCGTCAGGTAGGGACCGACGACAAGCGTCCGCGTCCCCGCCGCTACATCCTTCTCGGGCTCGGCGAGTTGGGCGAGGCGCTGTTCTCCAGGCGACCGAGGTTCGGTCAAATCAGGCTTTCTCTCCCGCGCTCGGGTCGTCCTGGTCGAACAATTGAACGGGTTGACCCGGCATGATCGTGGAAATGGCGTGCTTGTAGACAAGCTGAGAATGGCCGTCTCTGCGTAGCAAGACGCAGAAATTATCGAACCATGTAACGACGCCCTGCAGTTTCACCCCATTCACGAGAAAGATCGTCAGAGGGATTTTATTCTTCCGGACATAGTTGAGAAACGTGTCCTGAAGGTTTTGAGCGCGTTCGCCCGCCATTGAAGTTGCCTCGCCAGCCCGTCGCCGCCGGTCTTGGCTATCGGGCCGCCCATATTGCTTATCCGCATCCGTGCGGTCGTTGACCGGCCCATCCATTACAGGGCGAACATTGCCGTTACGCAAGAGGTTTACGCCATATTCGGCCTTTTTTCCGTGGATCCGATTTTAGAGCGCGATCAAGTGGTTAAGAGGATGAAGTCACATAACCACATCGGCGCGCGAAGGATTCGGCCACGCCGCGAGCCGCAATGGCTGATTGGCGCGACAATCTCGTCCTATCCGCCGATTCCCAAGGACTTGAGCTTCCGATGGAGAGCAGAGCGCTCCATGCCGATGAACTCCGCCGTACGGGAAATATTGCCGCTGAAGCGCGCGATCTGAGCGAGCAGATACTCGCGCTCGAAGATCTCACGTGCGTCACGCAACGGCAGACTCATCAGCTTCTCGCCACCGGACCCGGCTGGTGT
>NZ_JBFUKD010001021.1:0-930 GCF_056401005.1 Microvirga sp. P4_G7
GCAAAGAACAGTACCTTCAGATTGTCGCCGTTCGCCAAGGCGCTGAAGATGTTGTCGGGAACGATCTGCATGATCGCCTTCTCGAAGCCATGATCTGGCGTGGTCGGCTTCGAGGGCTGCGAGAGCGACATCTCCAGATCGACCGCATAGGGTGATTTGTCCACCATCGCGCCCAAGGTTGCCCTCGCTTGTGCATCGAGAAGACGTCCCGGGCCGATCAGAGCGCTGAGGGCCACACCGATGAAGCCGCAAAGCAACAAGCCGCTGATGAAAACGACAAGGACCCGCTTAAGGGACGAGCGGGCCGCATGCGCGCGCAGCAACCGACTGAGGCTTACGGTTATTGCCGAGATCAGAAATGGGAGCAGACACATTTTCAGGAGGCTGAGATAGATCAAGCCGATGGGCCCGATCATATGAGCGAGTCCCTTGTGAAAGACACCGATATAGAGGCCCAGCAAGAGACTGGCGAGGATCAGCCAAGAGTTGGTCAAGATGCGCCCCAATGTCTGAAGCGCGGTGGAATCTGGCGTTCCGCGAAGGGGAGTCGTATGGTGTGCCATCGCCCTATTTACTGCTGCCGGTTTTTGCTGCGGCATTCGCCGCGAAGATCTCATTGAACTGGTCGAGAAGGCTGTCGACTGTCAGTGGCTTCATTCGCGCAAGGTAGAGATTAACGAAAGTTCGCAGCTGCTCGCTTTGCCATGGCAGCGCGATCGCAATGTCGTCGCGCGTATCGTTGATGACGACGGTCCGTAGATTCAATGCCGCCGTAGGATCGCTTCGAATGACCTTTTTGATCTCCAGTTCGTCGCGATAGGCCATCGACACGTCACCACGGCTGACCGCTTTCACGAGATCTGGCTCCCAGGCTTCGAAGGGGACGATCTTTGCCTTTGGAAAAACGTCCGGCGCGTAATCGGCGAATGC
>NZ_JBFUKD010001022.1:0-927 GCF_056401005.1 Microvirga sp. P4_G7
CCTGAAAGAAGGTCACGCCTGGCTGGCTCGCGGACGAGGCCTTCCAGCCCCATGCCTCGTAGAAGGCGGTCGCCTTCGCGACATCGGCCACGCCGAGCGTGACGAGGGTCAAACGTGGTTGCATCAGGCTGCACGCTCCGTCACGCCGGCCATCAAGAGGCCGAGATCCTGCTCGTCGGTGTCAGTGGCTTTACGCTCGCCGGTAATGTGTCCGCCGCACATCGTGAGAATCCGGTCGGACAGATTCATGATCTCGTCGAGTTCAACGGAAACGAGGAGAATGCCGACGCCTGCATCGCGCAAGGCAATGAGACGGCGATGAATGAATTCGATGGCGCCAATGTCGACGCCGCGCGTCGGTTGCCCAACGAGCAGCACCTTCGGATTGCGCTCGATCTCACGTGCGAGCACGATCTTCTGCTGATTTCCGCCGGAGAACTTCGAGGACTTCAACCGCGGCGCCGGCGGACGAACGTCGTAGGCCTCCATCTTCGCGGTGAGGTCGGCGATCATTCGACCATGGTCGAGCAACGGCCCCGAACCGATCGTCGGATCGTCGGTAAAGCCGAGAACAGCGCTCTCGAAAGCGGGAAACGCAGATACCAGACCCATGCGCAAGCGGTCTTCCGGCACATGCAGCAGGCCGAGCTTGCGCATGTTGTGCGGATTGTGCTCGGCAAAGCCGATGTCACGCCCCTCGAGGCGCATGCTTCCCAGAACGGGCTGCCGCATACCGGCGAGTGCTTCGAGCAATTCGCTCTGGCCATTGCCCGCAACGCCGGCAATGCCGACGATCTCACCCGCACGAACGGTCAGCGACACGTTGGCGACGCGCAAGACGCCGCGAGCATCGATGACCGACAGATTGTCGATTTCGAGCAGCGGTGCGCCCGGCTCGCGTTCGGACTTCTCGACGCGTAGCAACAC
>NZ_JBFUKD010001023.1:0-923 GCF_056401005.1 Microvirga sp. P4_G7
CTTCAAAAAAGTGAGGCGCGTAGACTAGGCTGCCCCGCGCGGCTCCGAAAGAGCCTAGACGCATGCTTTTCAACAGGGCGACTTTGGTCGGACGTCGCTTCCCTTCCGATCCGGCGAATGATCCTTGACGGGCGCAGGCCGCAAGAAGACATTCCGTTCTTTTCAGGAGCATCGATGGGCCGATTGTCCACACATATCCTCGACACGAGCCGCGGCCGCCCCGCGAAGGGCGTGCGGATCGAGCTGTTCGTAATCGAGGGCGATCGGCGCCATTCGGTCGCCACCGAAACCACAAACGCGGATGGGCGCACCGACGGTCCCTTGATGACAGGAGCGTCGTTCAGGACGGGTACGTACGAACTGGTTTTTCACGTGGGTGACTATTTCCTGACGCTCGGGGGGGAAATCTCCGATCCCCCGTTCCTCGACCTCGTTCCAATCCGGTTCTCCATCACCGAGCCCGACGGTCACTATCACGTCCCGCTCCTGGTCTCGCCCTGGAGTTATTCCACCTATCGCGGCAGCTGAGCATGACAGACACATCCTATCCGCGCGATCTCGTCGGCTACGGCCGCAAYCCGCCSGATCCSCGCTGGCCGAACGGCGCCCGCRTCTGCGTGCAGTTCGTSATSAACTATGAGGAAGGCGGCGAGAACAACATTCTCCACGGCGACCGAGCGTCGGAGGCATTCCTGTCGGAAATGGTAGGCGCCGCGCCGTGGCCCGGGCAGCGTCACATGAGCATGGAATCGATCTACGAGTACGGCTCGCGCGTCGGCTTCTGGCGCCTCTGGCGCATGTTCACGGAACGATCGATGCCGGTCACCGTCTATGGGGTCGCGACGGCGCTGATGCGCAATCCCGAGGCGGTTTCGGCGATGAAGGAAGCGGGCTGGGAAATCGCAAGCCACGGCCTGAAATGG
>NZ_JBFUKD010001024.1:0-921 GCF_056401005.1 Microvirga sp. P4_G7
CTTGCGGCGCTGTGAAAAGATGCCTTTTCCCCTGCAATAATGAAGCAGCTACGCTTCCCCGCGACGCACTACTGGCGGGAAGCCCGCTCCTGCAGCTCTTTGCTGCGCTGATCGATCCAGGCGCGATCAGTGATTCCACCAGGATTGCTGCGCGTCGCCATTGCTTCCATGAAAGCGATGAAACGCTCATGCGCGACCTCATAGAGCCGTCGCAATTCCTGCAACGGCTCGGCATGATCGTCGACGCGAAGGTCGAGCGCAGGATAGGGTTCGGTGTGCCAGATCTTGAGCGCGGCCGATTGTTTTCCTCGTTTGTCGCCACCTTGGGCCTGACCAGCATCCAGGGCGTCCATCAATCGTGCCGTGAATGGCAGGTCGGCGCGACGCTGAAATGTCTCCAACGTCGCTTCGATCACCTCGGCCCCCGCCAGCATATTGCCCGCGACGGAAACGCCGACCTCCGAGATGTGGCCACACCAGGGCACACATTCGCTGCCGGTGTAGGCTGCCGTGCGACCATCGCGATCGATGACATGGAGTTGGCGGACGTCGCGGCCGGGATCACGCGCGGTGAGGATCTCGATCGTCGCGGAAGCGCTGCGCCCTTCAGCCATCAACGCGAGGCCGTCAACTCCGTAGAGCGGGTTGACGAGAGCCTGCGTCGCAACGGCGCCGATCCTGGCGGCACCGTACGGGCACAATGCGCCGACCGCGAAGAACTTCGTCGCCACGGCGATGCCGAAAGCACCCGTCTCCGCATCCTTGGCGATGATCGACCAGGTCATGAGATCATCCTCATCTGCCGATGGCGTAAGCCTGCATCAAGCGCGGCGTGGCTGCGCCGTGCAGCAGACCATCCTTGTCGCGACTTGCTGCGACTAGTCGGCCGACAGTCCATTCGGGTGCAACGTCGATCTCGTG
>NZ_JBFUKD010001025.1:0-919 GCF_056401005.1 Microvirga sp. P4_G7
CTCGGGCACCGGCTCGATGTCCTCGATCATGCCGGTCATCGCGGCGAGCACGATTTCGATGGTGTCGGCAGCGTCGAAGAGCTGCTCCTTATCTTCCTGCATGTCCTTGGAATAGGTCAGCGGAAGACCCTTCATCATCGTCAGGACGGCCATCAGCGAGCCAAAGATCCGGCCGGCCTTCCCACGCACCAGTTCGGCCGCGTCCGGATTGCGCTTCTGCGGCATCATGCTCGACCCGGTCGTCCAGCGATCCGGAAGTCGCACGAAGCCGAACGGGGCAGACATCCAAAGAATGATTTCCTCCGCCAGGCGCGACAAATGCATGGCGCTGATCGAAGCGATCGCCATGAATTCAAGGAGGCTGTCGCGATCGGAGACGGAATCGAGGGAATTGCGCGTCGGCCCATCGAAGCCGAGAGCCTTGGCCGTCGCATGGCGGTCGATCGGGAACGACGTCCCGGCGAGCGCTCCGGCTCCTAAGGGAGACTCGTTGAGGCGCTTACGGGAATCGCGGATCCTGCTGCGGTCGCGGCCGAACATCTCCACATAGGCCATCAGATGATGACCGAACGTCACAGGCTGCGCGCTCTGCAAATGCGTGAAGCCCGGCATGACGGTTGCCGCATGAGGCTCGGCCTTGTCCAGCAGCGCTTTGATGAGACGTGTGATCTGCTCGTCCGTCCGGTCGTGAGCGTCGCGGACCCAAAGTCGCACGTCGACGGCGACTTGGTCGTTGCGGCTGCGGGCGGTGTGGAGGCGCGCGGCAGGCTCGCCCACGATCTCGCGCAGGCGGCTCTCGACATTCATGTGAATGTCCTCGAGTGCCTTGGAGAACGTGAAACTTCCACTCTCGATTTCGCCGAGCACTCTTTGCAGGCCGGCGTGAATGGCGTCGCGGTCGGCTTCTGCGATGATGCCC
>NZ_JBFUKD010001026.1:0-909 GCF_056401005.1 Microvirga sp. P4_G7
CAGAAAGCCATCGTCCGGCGCGCGAAAGACACGATCCGCGCACAGCGGAACGCGATCCGGAAATTCAAGAGCGCTGCGAAGAGGTGAAATCCATGACCTTCAGCAAAGAAATGATCGACGCGTTGATCGCTGATGGAGAGAAGTTGCGCGCTATGACCGGCGAGGATCATGGCCCGGATTTTCTCGACGACGAATGCTGGAAATGCGGTGGCGAGGGATTCGTCTCACGCTGTTTCGAAGAGTTCGCGTGCATCGACCCGGACGGTGGGTGCGACGACTGCATTCGTACTTGTGACGTTTGCTGTCCGCCAACAAGAACTGCAGGAGCGTGAAGAGTGACAACAGCATTCCCTCTTTCCTGGCCTCCAGGATTCCCGCGCTCGACGCGGCGCGAGAGCGGACAATTCCGGACTTCTCTGTCAACGGCATTGAAGAACGTGGAGGCGAGMGTTCGCGCTTTCGGTCGAGACAGCGGAAAGCCTGTTTGCGACGTCGTTCTGTCATCGAACGTCTCTCTCGGTGTTTCCAATCCAGAAGATCCGGGAATTGCGGTCTGGTTTACATGGGATGGGATTCAGGTGTGCATCCCCGTAGATCGGTATTCGAAAGCCGAGTCGAATCTTCAGGCTATTCATCACATTCTGGAAGCCAGACGCACAGAGCTGCGTCACGGAACGCTAGCGCTCGTTCGCGCCAGTTTCCAAGGCTTCAAGGCACTCCCGGCCCCGCCCGGAGGCCATTGGAGCGAAATCCTCTCCATCCCGAAAAGTGCGTCACAGGCTGAGATCAACGCCGCTCATCGAAAGCTCGTCGCGGAGCATCACCCAGACAGGGGCGGTGACGGTCAGCGGATGGCGATCGTCAATCGCGCTCGCGACGAAGCATTGAAGGAACGAGGCTGATATGACC
>NZ_JBFUKD010001027.1:0-906 GCF_056401005.1 Microvirga sp. P4_G7
CCTGCGATATCGTCGTTGCCGCACGCACGGCCTTTCTGCAGGAAGGGTTCGCGAAAATAGCGCTTGTTCCCGACGCAGGCGGAACGTGGATCCTGCCGCGCCTTGTCGGCCAAAAGCGCGCACTGGCGCTGATGCTGAGCGCCGAACCGATTTCCGCCGAGGATGCCGAGCGGATGGGTCTGGTCTACAAGGTCTTCGACGACCGCAGCTTCGGYGACGATGTCGCCGCATTCGCAGCCACACTCGCGAAGGGGCCGGGCCTGTCGTTCCGCATGACGAAGGAAGCGATTGCCGCGAGTGCGTCGAACGACCTCGATACGCAATTGGCACTGGAGGCGAAACTGCAGCGACAGGCCGGCTTCAGCCGCGATTTCATCGAGGGTCTGACCGCGTTTCGGGAAAAGCGCGATCCGCAATTCGAAGGCCGCTGACGAGAGGATTTTTCGATGCGTATGAATTGGCTGATTATCGGACTCGTCACGCTCACCGCAGTCGTCGGCATGTATATGTCCTCCGACCCGGAGCAGGGCGAGCGCCTGTCGCAGATGTACCGCGACGCGGCGATCACCGGAGAGACGCGCGACATCGTGCTGTTTCTCGCCGCGCTCGGGATCGGCGGATTTATCGTCTACCTGACGATCACGCGGCGATAGTTCTACGTGAACGGCGCGTCTCGTTACTTTTCGAGGCGCGCGATGAGGCTCGACGTATCCCAACGGCGGCCGCCCATCGCCTGAACGTCGGCATAAAACTGATCGATCAACGCAGTCGCCGGCAGGCTGGCGCCATTCTTGCGCGCTTCAGCAAGGCAAATCGCGAGATCCTTGCGCATCCAATCGACGGCGAAGCCGAAGTCGAACTTGTTCTGGTTCATCGTCTTGCCGCGGTTTTCCATCTGCCAGGATC
>NZ_JBFUKD010001028.1:0-905 GCF_056401005.1 Microvirga sp. P4_G7
GGTGACACTCGTCCAGCGTCGTCTGCGCGATCTCAATGCATCGCTGCTCAATACGAGTGCGAAAGTCTCTGGCGCTGCAATGGCGGGCCTGCAATCTCTGGACRCCATCAAGGCAACCGGTACGGAGAGCGACTTTTTTCGCGTCTGGTCCGGTTATCAGACAAACAGCATCAACACCTCACAGGATCTGGGGCGTACGTCGCTCTGGCTTTCCGCCGTGCCGTCTGTCCTGAGTGCCGCAACAACCGCGGCGGTGCTCGGTGTTGGCGCTCTCCTTATCATTGATGGCAAACTCAGCATCGGCGGTCTCGTCGCGTTCCAGATGCTGCTTCACTACTTCGTCAGTCCCATCCAATCGCTGATCGGTTTCAACTCGCAGCTTCAGGAGGCGAGCGGCCACATGAACCGTCTCAACGACGTGCTCATGAGCCCGACCGATCCGATGCTCGGAGGCAATCCAAACGCCGTGCCGGCGGCCGTCGATCAGGATGTCGGGGATCGGCCCCTCTCTGGGGCAATCGAACTGCAAGGCGTATCGTTTGCCTTCTCCAGTCTCGACGCTCCGTTCATCAAAAGTGTCGACCTCCAAGTGCAGCCCGGCCAGCGAGTCGCGATCGTGGGCCGGAGCGGGAGCGGAAAGTCCACTCTTCTGCGGCTCATTCTCGGTCTCTACCAGCCCAGTGGCGGCGCGGTTTTGATGGACGGGAGGCCGCTTCCTACGATTCCCCGCGACCTCGTCACCGCATCCGTTGCCTGGGTCGACCAAGACATCTACTTGTTCGAGGGCAGCATCGCCGAGAACCTCACTCTGTGGGATCCCGTAACGCCCTGGGATGCGGTGGTACAGGGTGCAAGGGACGCTTGCATCCACGATACAATCGTGACCCGCGCGAACGGTTATGACG
>NZ_JBFUKD010001029.1:0-902 GCF_056401005.1 Microvirga sp. P4_G7
CATACAGGCCGTAGCCGATGTCGATGCCATAGGCGACAGCGCGATTGGCCGGGATCGTCCAGGGTGTCGTCGTCCAGATCACGACCGAAGCGCCATCGAGATCGCCGTCGAGCGTCCTCAGGATCGGGAATTTCACCCAGATCGTGGAGGACGTCTTCTCATGGTACTCGACCTCGGCCTCGGCCAACGCCGTCTTCTCGACGGAAGACCACATTACCGGCTTCGAGCCACGATAGAGCTGGTCCGAGACGGCGAAGCTCATGATCTCGCGGGCGATCTGCGCCTCCGCGTCGAAGGCCATGGTGGTATAGGGATGAGCCCAGTCACCCTCGACACCGAGKCGCTTGAATTCCTCGCGCTGAACATCGATCCACTTTTCGGCGAACGCGCGGCATTCGCGACGGAACTCGACGATATCGACGTCGTCCTTGTTCTTGCCTTTGGAGCGATATTCTTCCTCGATCTTCCATTCGATCGGCAGACCATGGCAGTCCCAGCCGGGGACGTAGTTCGAATCAAAGCCGAGCATGCCCTGCGAGCGGACGACGAGGTCCTTSAGGATCTTGTTGAGCGCATGYCCGATATGGATGTKGCCRTTSGCATAGGGMGGGCCATCGTGAAGGACGAAGCGGTTGCGCCCCTTCTGCACCTGGCGGAGACGCTCGTAGAGCTTCAGCTCGTTCCAGCGCTTGAGCAGCAACGGCTCGCGCTGAGGCAAACCGGCCCGCATGGGGAAATCGGTCTTGGGCAGAAACAAAGTTTCAGAATAGTCGCGCGCGGCGGCTTGGGTCTTATCGGTCATGGTTCATTCGGTCTTGGATGGTCCGCAGCGACGGAGCGCATCTGGCAGTCTTTCGGGGACGAAACAGCTATATCCCAGACCTTCGCGTTCAGGCGAGGGC
>NZ_JBFUKD010001030.1:0-900 GCF_056401005.1 Microvirga sp. P4_G7
GCATAGGATAGTCGGTCGCGGATCTTGAGATAAGTGTAGTTCTTGGCAAAACCCTGTGAAGGAATTTCGACGGAAGTGACGATCTCATTGGCCTCGAGATTAGTGTCGCGTTGCGGGGTGTCTCCGGGCAGGCGATGGAAATCCGCGATGGGAATAGAGCGCTCGCCCTTTGGCCCGACGACACGAATGTTGGCGTCGAGCACGGCGAGCGCAACGCACATATCCGAGGGATGGGTCGCGATGCATTTGTCGCTCGTGCCGAGGATAGCGTTGATGCGGTTGATGCCCCTTATTGCCGAGCAACCGCTATCGGGCGCGCGCTTATTGCAGGGCGTCGTCGTATCGTAGAAATAGAAGCAGCGCGTACGCTGCAAAAGATTGCCACCGGTCGACGCCATGTTTCGCAACTGCGCAGAAGCACCCGCCAGGATGGCGCTGGCAAGAAGAGGATATCGCTGCGCGATCAACGGATGGTAGGCGAGGTCGGAATTGGGCACCAGCGCGCCGATCCGCAAGCCGCCATCCGCGGTTTCCCCAATCCCCGCGAGCGGCAGTCGAGTGATGTCGATCAGCCGGGTAGGGCGCTCGACGTCCTCCTTCATGAGGTCGAGCAGGTTTGTCCCTCCCGCGATGAATTTCGCCGTGGGATCGGCTGCGATCTGCCGCACCGCGTCGTCCACGCCTTCGGCGCGCGCGTATTGGAAGTTGATCATGACGCCCCCATCGCCTGCTGAATGGCTGCAACTATGTTGGGATAGGCCGCGCAACGGCAGATGTTGCCGCTCATCAGCTCGCGGATTTCGTCTGGGGTTTTTGCCTTACCTTCGGCAATCAGCCCTGCAGCGGAGCAGATCTGGCCTGGAGTGCAGTAGCCGCATTGGAAAGCATCGTGATCGATAA
>NZ_JBFUKD010001031.1:0-898 GCF_056401005.1 Microvirga sp. P4_G7
GGCGACCGCGATGCTGATCGTCATTCTGATCGGCGTCCTGATCTATCTCTTCGCCATCCAGCGCCGCCTCCAGCGGCACACGTTCTGAGGGCGCGACGATGAAACCGAATGTCAGACCCGGCCGGATCGCCGTTCACATCGCCCTCATCATCTATACGCTGCTCGCCATAGGACCGATCGTTCTCATTCTCATCAACGCATTCAAGACACGTCGCGCGATCTTCGCCGATCCGCTCGGGTTCCCCGACGCGCGCACGTTCACGACGATCGGTTTCAACCAGGTCCTGTCCAAGTCCGAGTTCGGTCTCTACTTCTTCAACAGCCTCACGGTAACGGTGGTATCGCTCGGTCTCATCGTCCTGCTCGGCGCGATGGCGGCATGGGCACTCACCGAATACAAGTTTCGCGGCAACACGATCCTTGCACTTTATATGGCCATAGGGATCATGGTGCCGATCCGCCTTGGCAGCGTCAGCATCCTGCGGATGATGGTGGATTTGAACCTCGTCAACACGCTCACCGCGCTGATCCTTGTCTACGTCGCGCAGGGCCTCCCCCTCGCCATCCTGATCCTGTCCGAATTCATTCAGCAGATACCAAAGGATTTGCGCGACGCCGCACGTTGCGACGGCGTCAGCGAGTATCGCATCTTTGCCAGCGTCATCCTTCCTCTGATCACGCCGGCGATCGCGACCGTCGCCGTGTTCACGATGGTTCCGATTTGGAACGATCTGTGGTTCCCGCTTATTTTGTCACCTGGCGACGGCAAGCAGACCGTGACGCTCGGCGTGCAGCAGTTCATCGGGCAATATGTCACCGATTGGAATGCCGTGCTCGCCTCGCTGACCTTGGCCATCGCGCCGATTCTCATCCTCTATCTCTTGTTCTCGCGTTACCT
>NZ_JBFUKD010001032.1:0-897 GCF_056401005.1 Microvirga sp. P4_G7
CGTTCGTTCAACCGGACCAGTTTCGGACAGGTCAAAGCGGTCGAGATCCTTTCGCCGCAGCGCATCCGGTTCGATTTGTCCGCCTCGAACGACCGGGAACTGCCGCTGATCATCGCGACTATGCCGGTGCTCCCGGCTCATGCGACCAATCCGGATACTTTCGCCAACACCACGCTGACACCGCCGATCGGTTCCGGGCCATACCGCATCAAGGAAGTCAAACCGGGCGAGCGGATCGTGCTCGAGAAGCGGAAGGATTATTGGGGCGAGGACCTGCCGATCACCAGGGGGCTCCTGAACTTCAACGAGATCCAGTACGATTTCTATCGCGATGCCAATACGTTGTTCGAAGCTTTCAAAGCAGGACTTTATGATTATCGCGTCGAAGGAGATGCCACCCGGTGGGCGAAAGGATACGACATTCCCTCCGTTCGAGACGGGAAGATCATTCGCGAGACGCTCCCGATTTTGACGCCGAAAGGGATGAACGGATTCGTATTCAACAGCCGAAAACCCCTCTTCAAGGACGTCCGGGTGCGCGAGGCCCTTGGCTACGTTCTCGATTTCGATTGGATCAACCGCAATCTGTTCTTCGGCCTGCTCCAGCGGTCGACGAGCTATTTCGCCGATTCTGATCTGTCCTCTTACGGCGAGGCTCCAACCGCGCGCGAACGGACGCTCCTGGCGCCGTATTCGGACATCGTCCGCCCCGACATTCTCGAAGGACGTTGGACCATTCCCGCGAACGACGGCACCGGCCGCGATCGGGACGCGGCCCACCATGCGTTGGCGCTTCTGGACCAGGATGGCGCATTGACCGAGGGGTCATGCGCAACAAGGCCGGCCAACGGCGACCCCTTCACCTTCGAGCTGCTGGTGAACTCACGGCCCCAGGAG
>NZ_JBFUKD010001033.1:0-897 GCF_056401005.1 Microvirga sp. P4_G7
GGACAAATGGGGCAATTTGATCAAGCAGTGGTATATTAAGGACGACGGCACAAAGGGGGTGGTCGTCGCGCCTATCGCGATTGACCTTGATGGTTCGGGCATCGATCTGCGCTCCGGGGACGAGACTGGCGTTGCTTTCGATTGGACCGGTGACGGAATAGCCGACAAGTCTGGCTGGATTGGGCCCAACGATGGCTTCTTGGTAATCGATCTCGGCGGCGACGGCGTGATCGACCAGAGGAAGGAAATAGCCTTCACGGAATGGGCACCGTATTCGTCATCTGATCTTGAGGCTTTGAAGAAGGCCTTCGATACAAACCACGATGAGGTTTTTGACGCCAGGGATGCGCGATGGAGCGAATTTCGGATCTGGCAGGATATCGACCAGAATGGCGTTACGAATGAWGGCGAACTTCGATCACTGGCCGAATGGGGAATCAAGAGTATTGATCTAGCTGTGACGGAGGTAGATCGTGCGGTCTCCGATGGATCGATCGTAACCGGTACGAGCCGCTTCACGTGGGCTAATGGCGCCAAGGGCATTGTCGGTGACGTCGCTCTTGCACATTCCGGGTCAGATACCCCGACGTCGAACTCGATTGGGTCGACCGACCAAACCCGCACGCAAACGAGTACCTCTAAAGATGAGAGCTTTACTGGAAGCGCCCAGAGAGACACGTTCGTCTTTGAGGGCTCGTTCGGTCACGACGTCGTCTCATTCTTTGACGAAAGAAAGGATGTCATCGAACTTCGCAACTCGAAATTCCGTGACGTTCAAGATCTACTGAAGTCGGCAATGCAGGTAGGAAGCGATGYTGTTATCGCGGCCGACGCAGAGAGCACGTTGAGCGTCAAGAACATGACGATTGCTCGGCTCCAGTTGGACGACTTCCGCAT
>NZ_JBFUKD010001034.1:0-894 GCF_056401005.1 Microvirga sp. P4_G7
CGGTGACGGCCGCGACACCCAGATCTTGGGCCCGTTTCGCCAGTTCGGGGGCATTGAGTGTCTGGTGGTCCCAGCCGAGGCGCATCTTCACCGTCACCGGGACGCTGGCGGCAGCGATGCTCGCTTCGATGAGACGGCAAGCGTGATCGAGATCGCGCATGAGCGCCGAGCCCGAATAGCCGCCGATGACGCGTTTCGCGGGACATCCCATATTGATGTCGATCACGCGGGCCCCTGCCCCTTCGGCGACACGCACGCCTTCCGCCATCCATTCAGGATCGCAGCCGGCGAGTTGAACGACGTGAGGTTCGATGCCGGCGCCCTCGGCGCGTAAAGTCGCCTCGACGGAGCCTTGCACCAGTTCGTCCGAAGCGACCATTTCCGACACGACGAGACCGGCGCCGAGGCGCTTGGCGATCCGTCTGAATACGACATCGGTCACCCCCGATAAGGGCGCGAGCACGGTTCCCGCCCCGATCTCGATCGGGCCGACGCGGAAGCCGTAGCCTATTTTTTGGTCACTTTTCATTCTGCCTACTGATTAAACAAAACCGATTTGGACGCAAGCCCCCGTGCTCCGGATTTTGACGGCGCGCGGTTTGCTTTCACCGGTCAAGCCGCGTACGACAGCCGTCGAACGAAGGCCGCCTTTTATGACCGTGATCGCTCTAATCGTTGCCGCCGGGCGCGGCGTCCGGGCCGGAGAGGGTCTCCCGAAGCAATATCGACCGCTTTGCGGCACGACGGTGATCGAAAGAACCCTGCTGGCGTTCGCGTCCCATCCGCGCGTCGACAAGATCCTGACAGTGATCGGGCGCGACGATGAGACGCTTTATGCCGAGACGATCGGCCGGATCAATCACGAATTGGCCGCCAAGCTGCTGCCATTTGCCC
>NZ_JBFUKD010001035.1:0-894 GCF_056401005.1 Microvirga sp. P4_G7
CAGAACGGCACGGTCGAATGCGCGCACACGCCCCTGTACTACTATATCGGCAAGGAACCCGCGCTCGCGCTCGCGACCGGCATCCCGTTCGGCCTCAATGCGCGTCAACAACATTCCTGGTGGCACTTCGCCGATGGCAAGGACATCACCAACAATATCCTCGAACGCTACAATGCGATCTCGTTCGCATGCGGCAATTCCGGAACCCAGATGGGCGGCTTCTTCCGCAAGGAAATCAACACGGTCGACGATCTCAAGGGTCTGAAGTTCCGGATCGGTGGCCTCGGCGGCATGGTGCTCGCCAAGCTCGGCGTCGTGCCGCAGCAGATTGCGCCGGGAGATGTCTATCCCGCTCTCGAGCGCGGCACCCTCGACGCGGCCGAGTTCGTCGGTCCCTATGACGACGAAAAACTGGGCTTCCTCAAGGTGGCAAAGTACTATTATGCGCCGGGCTGGTGGGAGGGCGGCGCTATGCTGCACCTCGTCGTCAACAAGCAAAAATGGGATGAGCTGCCGAAGCAATATCAGGCGATCGTGTTTCAGGCGTCCGAAGCGGCAAACAATTGGATGCTCGCAAAATATGACGCGGTGAACGGACAGGCGTTGCGCCGCATGGTCGGGGCCGGTGCGGAGTTGAAGACTTTCACGCCGCCGGTGATGGATGCGTCGCTGAAGGCGGCGAATGAACTCTATGGCGAACTGTCTGCAAAGAGCCCTGACTTCAAGAAGGCCTACGATTCGATGGTGACGTATCGAAATGATGTGCTGCCGTGGTGGCAGCTCAACGAATACGCCTACGACACCTTCATGGTGCGCACGCGCGGAAAGGCCTGACCGGCTCAGGCGAACGACGGGCGGGTCGGCACGGTGTGTCGACCCGTTCGATCATTCGGG
>NZ_JBFUKD010001036.1:0-891 GCF_056401005.1 Microvirga sp. P4_G7
CTACGCCGAGGGGCAGCGACGCTATGTGGAATCGCTCTCCGCCTATGCGCGCCAGTTCCTGGAGATGATGCAAAAGCCCGACGTCGACCAGATCGACGGCCTGTCGCCGGCAATTTCCATCGAGCAGAAGACGACCTCGCGCAACCCGCGCTCGACGGTCGGCACCGTCACCGAGATCTACGATTACATGCGACTGCTCTGGGCGCGGGTCGGCATTCCCTACTCGCCCGCGACGGGGCTTCCCATCGAGAGCCAGACCGTGAGCCAGATGGTCGATCGCGTGCTCGATCTGCCGGAAAAGACGCGCCTCTACCTGCTTGCTCCGGTGGTCCGGGGACGCAAGGGCGAGTATCGTAAGGAAATCGCCGAATTTCAGAAGAAGGGCTTTCAGCGGTTGAAAATCGACGGCGAATACTACGCCATCGACGACACGCCGACGCTCGACAAGAAGTTCAAGCACGACATCGACGTCGTTGTAGACCGCATCGTCGTGCGCTCCGATATCGGTGCGCGCCTGTCGGAATCCTTCGAGACTGCGCTCGAACTCGCGGATGGCATCGCGCTCGTCGAATATGCCGACGAGAAAGACGACAAGGGTCAGGCCAAGCGCATCACGTTTTCGTCGAAATTCGCGTGCCCTGTCTCCGGCTTCACGATCCCCGAGATCGAACCGCGTCTATTCTCGTTCAACAATCCGTTCGGCGCCTGCCCCACCTGCGGCGGCATCGGACACGAAATGCGCATCGACCAGGATCTGATCGTTCCCGACGAGACGATCTCGCTCAAGCGCGGCGCCATCGCGCCCTGGGCGAAATCATCCTCGCCCTATTACGGCCAGACGCTGGAGGCGATCGCCCGGCACTACAAGGTGCCGATGACCAAGCCGTGGTC
>NZ_JBFUKD010001037.1:0-887 GCF_056401005.1 Microvirga sp. P4_G7
GAGTGGCATGACGCGCGGCGGATTGAAAAAATGCGAGATGAGGAAGTCGCGATTGAAATCGCTGCTTCGTTCCTCGACAAGCGCCGACCGAGGGATGGTGGATGTGTTGGATGAGATGATCGTGCCGGGACGACGGACCGCTTCGATGCGACGGAACAGATCTCGTTTGATTTCGAGTTTCTCTGCGACAGCCTCGACGATCCAGTCGGCCGATGCGAGACGATCGAGATCGTCGTCGACATTACCCGGTTGGACGAGACCCGCGGCCGCGCGATGCATGAACCCGCCAGTTTTGAGCTGGCGGTCGATGCCGGCGAGGGCGGGCGCATTGCGAGAGGATTCTGGACCGGGAATGTCCAGGAGATCGACCTGGATTCCGGCATTGGCGAATTGGGCCGCGATGCCGCCGCCCATCGGACCGGCGCCGAGTACTGCAACCCTGTCGATCCCGAGCGCGTCAATTCCGGCGATCGTGGGGTTCTGAAACGTCATGCGGCCTCCAGGATCATCGCAATGCCCATTCCACCGCCGATGCATTGAGTGGCGAGCGCGCGGCGCCCGCCTTCGCGCTTGAGGAGCGTTGCGGCCTTGCCGACCAGCCGCCCGCCGGTGGCGCCCAGAGGATGGCCGAGCGCAATGGCGCCTCCATCGACATTGAGCTTTTCTGCGGGGATTTCGAGTTCTCGCCTGCAGGCTTCGGCCTGCGCCGCAAACGCTTCGTTCATCTCCACGATATCGATATCGCGAATCGAGAGGCCGGCACGCTTCATGGCCTTTCTCGACGATTCCACCGGCCCCATCCCCATGATGCCGGGCGCGCAACCCGAAACGGCGAAGGATTCGATGCGTGCCAGCGGCTCCAGGCCGTGGCGTTTGGCGAACGACTC
>NZ_JBFUKD010001038.1:0-886 GCF_056401005.1 Microvirga sp. P4_G7
CCCCAGGAGTAACTGATGTCCGTCGGCCCCTCGTTCACGTTCACGACAGTGACCGTCACGTCACGCGATAYGGTCAACCCGCCCCTGTCCTGTACTTGGATCGTCACGGTGTGATTACCGATATCCGCGTCATCCAGAGCTCTCGCGAGGACGAGCTTGCCTGCATTCGCGCCTGTGCCGAGTGCGAATAGCGGGTTCGTGGCCGGATTCCCGGGCCCGTAGATAAGCGTCAGAGTATGGCTGTCGCCGATATCGTCCGCGATTTGGATTGTCCCAACCGCCGATCCGTTTTGCACGTTTTCCAGGACGGTATTGGTGCTCAGGGTGACCGCGCCTGGGGCGGTGTTCGCAGTGATGTTGACCGTGAGCGTTTTGTAGTGGACCGCACCGGCCGTGTCCGCGACCTTCACGAGAAATGATTGCTGTCCAACACCAAGTGTTGTGAGAGGCTGCTTGACCTTGATCACGTTGCCCGCGATCTCGAAGAAATCGTTCGTAACCGTATGTCCGCTGCCGTCGTCGAACGTGAAAGTGTGCGTATCGCCGGCGTCCGCATCGACAGCGCTCAGCAGCGCGAAAACGGTTCCTGTCGCCGCCGTTACGACGATCGTCCCACCCTGCATCGTGATGTCGCTCGGCGCCGCGTTTGCGGTCGTCAGGTTGATGGCCTGTGCGCCGGAAATGAGGTTGTCGCTCGGCGTTTCGGTGATGGTGTTCGCCAGCAATTCGTCAGTGATCGTGTGGATAGAGGTCGTCATGAGAATCGTCCTTCCCGTTGAATGTCGTCATGAGGGGGGAACGCCCGTGACGCTATGAAACATAATATCATAACGAATCACAGTTCTCTTAAAGTCAAGTGCCGACGCGCGCCACAAACAAAAAAGGC
>NZ_JBFUKD010001039.1:0-885 GCF_056401005.1 Microvirga sp. P4_G7
CGGCATGTTGTATTCGGTCGGCCTCGCCGAGACCGGCAGGAAGGGCTCCCTGCAACCCTTCGCCATGAATATCGAGGGCAAGGCATATTTCGCTACGAGTGCCAGCGACGCGATGCGTCGGTTCAGCGAGGCAAGCCGGGACGGTGCGAAGCTCATCGACCTCGGTTGCATGCAGATCAACCATCACTATCACCGCGATCGCTTCAGTYCGCTCGCGAGCATGCTCAACGCCCGCGACAACGTTGCCTATGCCGCGCAGTTTCTCAAGGAGCTGCGTGTGCGCGAAGGAAGTTGGACGATGGCAGTCGCGCGCTATCACGCCGGACCGAACAACAATCCTGCCCAAAAGCAATACGTCTGTCGCGTCGTCGCCAACATGGTCGCGAGCGGGTTTGGCGAATGGACGCCCGGCGCGCGGGCGTTCTGTCAATGACCTGCTAGCGGGTCAGCGTCAGGAGCCGTCCGGAACCGGACAGCATGCCACTGAAACTCGCTCCATCGCCCGGCATGCGCGCCACAACGGCACCACGCGCATAGAGCAGCAAAATCCCGTCGACGATCGACCATGAGTTGATTTGCTGCAGGGCTTCGTCGTCGCAGCGCGACGGATAGGCCTTGAAGAGATCGAGTGCTGCAACGCTGGACAATTGCAAGCGACAGGCGGTTGCGCCCGTTCTGATCGTCCAGTTGCCGGCCAAGGTCGCAGGCACCGGCCGCGAGGACGGGGGAAGCGGTTTTATCTGCGTCTGGGTCGGTGTCGCCGGACGCGGTGCCGGCAGAGGATCGCGAGCCGTAACCGGCGCCCGCGGCGCGCGGTCTGCGGCAAGATCTTCAGGGGTCGCAGCCGACGTCCTCGGTGAAACCGGTTGTGCACGGCGGTTCTTG
>NZ_JBFUKD010001040.1:0-884 GCF_056401005.1 Microvirga sp. P4_G7
CCCTGCGAGGCGTCCACGACGAGGATCGATCCCTCGCAGGCGGCGAGCGATCGCGAGACCTCGTAGGCGAAGTCCACGTGACCGGGCGTGTCCATCAAGTTGAGGATATAAGTCTTGCCGTCCTGTGCGACGTATTCGAGGCGCACCGTCTGCGCCTTGATGGTGATGCCACGCTCACGCTCGATGTCCATGCTGTCGAGGACCTGTTCCGTCATCTCGCGCGCGGTCAGAGCCCCCGTCGTCTGGATCAGACGGTCGGCGAGCGTCGACTTGCCATGGTCGATATGGGCGACGATGGAGAAGTTGCGGATGTTATCGAAGGTGCGAACGGTCATTTATCGGGCAAATACCAAAAGATCTGTTGGTCGCGGCAATAGCAGCAAGGGGGAATAAAGCCAAGGGAAGGCGGATTTGCCTAACCGGGAAGCTGCTCCGAAGCGACCCCTATCGGCCTCGTTCGAGGATCCGGGAGACCACTTTGGCGGTGWAATCSACCATSGGMACGATGCGSGCRTARTTGAGCCGGGTCGGCCCGATGATGCCGAGCACGCCAACAATCTTCTGGCTGGCATCGCGAAAAGGCGCCGCGATCATGGAAGAGCCGGACATGGAGAACAGCTTGTTCTCGGAGCCGATGAAAATCCGCACGCCTTCGCCGCCTTCGGCGCGCGCAAGAAGATCGATCACATCGGTCTGGGTTTCGAGATCGGCGAAGAGCAGACGCACGCGCTCCAGATCTTCGACCGCCTTCAGATCCTCCAGCAGGTTGGCCTGCCCACGGACAATGAGCTGGCGCGTGTCGGACGAGCCGACGGTGGTCGCCAAGCCCGCATCGACCAGCCTGGCGGTGAGGACGTCGAGTTCCTGCTCCATCTGGCTGCGGG
>NZ_JBFUKD010001041.1:0-882 GCF_056401005.1 Microvirga sp. P4_G7
GGCCTCAACAGCWCGATCGAMGACCTGAAGTCGATCCAGKCSAAGCTGACGGCGGCGATGGCGCCSAACGTCGATCGYGGCAAGATCCAGACCGARATCAACKCSATCCTGAACAAGATGAAGTCGACCGCCGATTCGTCGGTGGTGTCCGGYGAAAACTGGCTCTCGACCGAYTCGRGCGCKGGYAACTACACCTCGGATCGTAAGATCGTCGCCTCGTTCACSCGTATCGACGGCGCCATCACGGTCGACACCGTGAACGTCKCRGTCGACGACACGAAGCTGTACGACAAGACCACGGTYGCCGCCGAYGCKGCRGCYGCSGYCGATGCSGACATCASCGCYGMSAAGACSACCTTCACGACCGMSCAGRCMACCTACGAYACGGCYCTCGCRRCTTGGGAAGCSAGCRCGAAGGAYGCRGCGGCAAAGACTACGTACGATACGGCGAAGACGACCTACGACACAGCGAAGACCGCCTATGCAACGGCGATCGACACCGCCAATGATGCAGCAGTAAAGGCAGTCGACGGYGAAGGCGGCATCCTGAACAAGGAATGGGGTGTTCTCGGCAAGGATGAAGATGGTGCCTACAAGCACTACGAGCTGTCGATCGACAAGCTCGACATCTCGGCCATCCAGAACCAGGATCTGTCCAAGCTCCGCGCCTACATCTCTGCAGTGGACAAGGCTCTCAGCGCCATGACCGATGCAGCAACCACCTTGGGTGCGAACAAGACGCAGATCACATCGCAGACGACCTTCGTCGAATCGCTCATCAAGTCGAACGAGCGCTCCATCGGCACGCTCGTCGACGCGGACATGGAAGAAGAATCGACTCGCCTCAAGGCGCTGCAGGTTCAGCAACAGCTCGGCGTTCAG
>NZ_JBFUKD010001042.1:0-881 GCF_056401005.1 Microvirga sp. P4_G7
CCGTCGGGCCGCACGATCATGCGCGCACCGACTTCCCGCGGCGCAGAGCCTTTGACTCCGTGGACGCTCACGAGGGCAGCTGCGCCGTGCTCGGCAACGATCTCCGCCAGGCGCTGCCACGTCTTCACGCCATCGGCCTCCCGCGTACGGCCTCACATGCCCGCAAGATCGCTTCGGGCGTCGCCGGAGCATGGAGTGGGACAGGCTTTGCAGGATCAAGCGCGTGAACGGCGTCGCTCAAGGCACAGAAAACACTGATCGCCAGCATGAGCGGCGGCTCGCCCACCGCCTTCGAGCGATAGATGGTGTCCTCCCGGTTGGCACTCGGGAACAAAGCCACGCGAAAATCCTCGGGAACGTCGGACGCAACCGGGATCTTGTAGGTGGACGGCGCGTGAGTGAGAAGGCGCCCTTCTTTGTCGAAGACCAGCTCTTCCGTCGTCAGCCAGCCCATGCCCTGCACGAACCCGCCTTCGATCTGACCAATATCGATCGCCGGATTGAGCGACTTTCCGACATCGTGCAGGATGTCGATGCGCGTGACCTGGTTCTCACCGGTCAGCGTGTCGACGATCACTTCCGCACAGGCTGCGCCATAGGCGAAATAGAAGAAGGGCCGCCCCTTCGCCTTTTCCCGGTCCCAGTGAATTTTCGGTGTCTTGTAATGGGCGGCCTCCGACAACGCGACGCGTCCGATGACACACTTCTTCGCCATTTCGGCGAATGCCAGGCTTTCGTTTCCGATGAAGACGCGATCGTCGCGAAACGCGATCTGATCAGCGGGAACGTCATAGGCCTGCGCCGCGAAGGCCGTCATCCGCGCTTTGATCGCCGCGGCGGCGATGCGCGCGGCCATGCCGTTGAGGTCCGATCCCGATGAG
>NZ_JBFUKD010001043.1:0-877 GCF_056401005.1 Microvirga sp. P4_G7
GCGTATAAGGATGCTTCGCCTCGCGCAGATGTTTGGCTTCCAGCTCCTCGACCACGTGGCCGGCATACATGACGAGCACCCGGTCGCAAAATGAGGAGACGAGCTTCAGGTCGTGCGAGATGAAGATCAGGCCCATTCCGCGTTCCGAGACGAGCTCGTCGAGAATGCGCAGCACTTCCATCTGAACGGTCACGTCGAGCGCCGATGTCGGCTCGTCGGCGATGAGAAGGTCGGGGTCCGTCACGAGCATCATGGCGATCATCGCGCGTTGCCCCATTCCGCCCGAGACCTCGTGCGGATAAAGGCTGAAGACGCGGGTGGGATCACGCATCTTCACCGCTTCCAACATCGCCAGCGATTTGTCGCGCGCTTCGGATCGGCTCGCTTTCGCATGCGCCTGATAGGCCTCGATGATTTGCTCGCCGATCGTCATCACCGGGTTCAGCGAGTATTTGGGGTCCTGCATCACCATGCTGATGCGTCCGCCGCGCAACGTGCGCAGTGTCCGCTTCGAGGCTGTGAGGAGATCGATGCCATCAAAGGCGAGGCGCTTGGCCGTGGTCTCGCCAGGGGGAGGCGTGAGGCCGAGAATGGCGCGGCCCGTCTGCGACTTTCCGGARCCGGATTCACCCACGATGCCGAGCCGTTCGCGGCCGAGCSSGAASGARACGCCGCGCACGGCTTCGACGATGCCGGTGCGCAGATGAAAGCGAACGCGAAGGTCTTCGACTTCGAGAAGAGGTTTTGTGCTCATTTGGCGGCTTTCGGATCGAGCACGTCGCGCAGACCGTCGCCCAGCAGATTGAACCCGAGGCTGACGACGAAAATGGCGATACCCGGCATCGCGGCGACCCACCATTGGTCGATGAGATAGTTG
>NZ_JBFUKD010001044.1:0-877 GCF_056401005.1 Microvirga sp. P4_G7
TCGATTTCCCTTTGCGCATTGATGTTCTAGAAGAAGCCGCGTCGCGCGGGGGCGTTCCCGCCATACCGGTCGGGCCATGCTGTTTCTTCGTTCGTTTCTCTTCAACGTCRCATTCTACTGCAACATGGTCTTCTGGATGATCGTGCTGCTGCCGACCTTCGTGCTGCCGCGCCGGTTGTTCATCCGCGGGCCGCAATTGTGGGCGCGCACCTCCTTGTGGCTGCAGAAAGTCATCGCTGGAACGGATGTCACCTATCGGGGTCTCGACGCGGTTCCTCCGGGAGGGCTGATCGTCGCGGCCAAGCACCAATCACTTTGGGAGACCTTCGCGCTCCTGCCGCTGTTCGAGGCGCCGATCTTCATCCTGAAGCGCGAATTGATGTGGATCCCGGTCTTCGGCTGGTACACGTGGAAGGCCGGCTGCGTCGCGGTCGACCGCAAGGGCGGTTCGGCGGCACTCCTGCAAATGACCGCCCGCGCCCGCAAGGCCATCAAGGACGGGCATCAGATCTTGATCTTCCCCGAGGGCACACGCCGTTCGCCCGGCGCCCCGCCGGCCTACAAATACGGTGTCGCTCACCTTTATCAGAACCTCGGCGTCGTGTGCGTACCGATCGCCCTCAATTCAGGCTTGTTCTGGCCCCGTCGACGCTTCATCCGCCGCCCGGGAACGATCACGCTCGAGGTCCTCGAGATCATCCCGCCGGGCCGTTCACGTACGACGTTCTTCGCCATTCTGCAGCGGGAGATCGAAACGGCGTCCAACCGACTGCTCACCGAAGGCCGGGCGCAACTCGGCCTCGACGCCTCCACGGACAGCGAAGAGACCAATCTCTCTCAGGTCTGAGATTCGGGCGCATCCAAGGCAGCCACGAGA
>NZ_JBFUKD010001045.1:0-870 GCF_056401005.1 Microvirga sp. P4_G7
CCGACTCGTCGCCTGGATCCACACTGTGGTGGATCTCCTTGGTCGCCTTCCACACCAGGAAGAGACCACCGGCGACGAGAATGATGTCCCGCCACGAGAAGCCGTGGCCGAATGCGGTGAAGATCGGCACCGTCAATTGAACGATGATCGCCACCGTCGCCAACAGGGCCAGGCGCAGGATCAGCGCCAGACCGATTCCGATCCGACGCGCCCTTTGTTGTTGATGTTCTGGAAGCTTGTTCGTCAGAATAGAGATGAAAATGAGGTTATCGATCCCGAGGACCACCTCCATGGCAATCAAGGTCGCCAAGGCCGCCCAAGCGGCGGGATCGACAGCAAGCGTTAAAATCTGATCCATAAGCTTATCCGTTTAAGTCGAAACGGATATGTTGCCGTTGAGGCTATTCTGCAAGGCGCGTCCGAATTTTTGACTACACGTTGCTAACGTTGACGTGCCTTTCGGGCAGCATAACGGGCATCGCGCGCCGCTTTCTGCTCGATTTCCAGGGCGGCTTCCCGTTCAGCAATCTCGGCGGCGCTCCGGACCTGGTCGGTCGCGCGCTGTTCGCGCTCGGCAATCTCGCGGGCCTGCCGCTCGGCGGCATCGCGCTCTTTGTCGGCTTGCTTCTTGGCTTCGCGCTCGGCAATCCGCGCTTCGCGGGCGGCGCTGACGGCCTCTCGCTCCTTGCGACGTTCGGCGACCGCCGGATCATCGGCGCTCGGTCTTGCCAAAAAGCGCTCCTGCATCGCCTTGCGGGCGTTCTCCGCAGCGCTCAATCGATCGCTGAAGCCTTTGTCACGAAACCCACTCATCCCTTGATCTCACTTTCTCTAACGGCGCGCTCGGTCATACCGGATTTGATCCGATAG
>NZ_JBFUKD010001046.1:0-865 GCF_056401005.1 Microvirga sp. P4_G7
ACCTTGCCGCGCTCCCACTGATGTCGCCGATCTATCGCGCCGCCACCGTTTTCCTGTTCGCGCTTGGGCTGTCGCTCGTCATTGTCGAACATGCCAGCGCGCAGGCGTTCGAGCCTTTGTCTATCGTCACGCGGGGCGGGCAGAAGCACGCTTTCCAGGTCGAAGTCGCGCGCAACGATGCGGATAGGGCGCAAGGTCTGATGTATCGACGTTCCATGCCCGCCGACCGTGGCATGCTGTTCGATTTCGCCCGTGTCGAACCGGTCGCGATGTGGATGCAGAACACCTATCTCTCGCTCGACATGCTCTTTATCCGGCTCGACGGGACGATTGCCCGCGTTGCCGCGAATACCGAGCCGCTATCGACCAGGACCATTGCGTCCGGCGAGCCCGTACTCGCCGTGCTCGAGTTGAACGCCGGCACGGCCAGCAAGCTGGGTCTCAAAGCGGGCGACCGAGTGGAGCATCCGCTTTTCAAACGCTAACCCTGAATACTCGTAGATGACGAATGTATCGGACGCCTGCTTACGCAGCGTTGGTCGGAGGTTCCGTTTCGGCAATGGCAATCACGGTGAAACCGTGTAGTTTGCTGTTGGGACGCGCGCGAGATTCGAACTGTATTCTCGATGGTTCGACGCTTCGTGCGCTGGGGAAGCTGACAGTCCATCGAGGCAAACATGGATTCTTCGAAGAAGATCGAGTCACCGCTCGACGCATTGTTTTCGTCTGCAAGCGTGGTGCAGCGTCGGCAATTTCTTGCTGCGGGCGCAGCGATCATGACGGGCGCCGTCACCGGCGCTGGGTCGGCTCTGGCGCAGGATGCAAAGCCGGTTGCCAAACGGGTCGTGACCGATCAGGACCGCGC
>NZ_JBFUKD010001047.1:0-861 GCF_056401005.1 Microvirga sp. P4_G7
GCCCGAAGCGATAAAGATTTTAGCTTGGTCGAGAAATTTCATAGCCTGCTCCCTTTACGGGACAAGGCGTGCCGGAGCAACGCGAGGGTTGAACGAAAAATGCCCGGGCGAAAGGCCCGGAGCCCGAAGGTTGAACGAAAAAATGCCCCGGCCAAGGTCGGGGCCCGAGCGACGAAAAACGCCCCGGCCGAGGCCGGGGCGCATGTTGGGTGGGTTCAGCAGGCGAGGGACAATTCACTCGAATCGTCCGCCCCGCTGGGCTCGCGGACGAGGCCGGTGTGGCTCCAGGTCTTCAAGCTTTCCCAGGCCCGTCGATCGAGACGGAACTGATCGGCCGGAAACAGGCCGCCCCTCGCCTCGAAGGCCATCAAGCCGGAGCCCTGAAATGCGAAACCGCATTTTTCGAGCACCCGGCGGGACGTCGGATTGATGACCCGCGTCGATGCGGTGAGAACATCCTCCGCTCCATAGGCGAAGAAGGCATCGATCAGCGCTCGCGCCGCCTCGGTGGCGTAGCCGTGACCCCAAGATGGTGTCCCGAGCCAATAGCCGAGGCTGGGGCGACCATCCTCTGGGCTCGGACCGATGGCCACCATGCCGATGAGAGCGTTGGGCTTGCCCTTCAGCGTGATGGCGAGCTGCAGGCCGCTTCCATCTGCATTGGTTTGCCGCGCATGAAAAACGAACCGCTCACCGTCCTCCGGAGGATAGGGATGGGGAATTCGCGCCGTCATCTCCGCGACCGTTTTCTCACCGGCGAGGCGTACGATGGACTGTGCGTCGGCGAGGCGGGGCCAACGGAGCCAAAGGCGGCGCGTTTCCAAGCGGAAAACATCGTCACGGGTGAGGTCGGGAAACATG
>NZ_JBFUKD010001048.1:0-860 GCF_056401005.1 Microvirga sp. P4_G7
GCTCGAACTTGGCGGAAAGAGTCCGCAGATCGTGTTTTCCGACGTTCCCGATCTGGAGCGTCTAGCTGACATGATTTACGCCGGCACATGCAGGAACGCAGGACAACTCTGTTATTGTGGCAGCCGTCTGATCGTTCACGAAGCGATTGCGGAGCGCCTTATTGAAAGCGTGGCGACGCGCATGAGCGCGGCGCGGCCTGGCGTGACGTGGGACGCACAGACGACATTGTCGCCTATCGTCTCAGAACGGCAAATTGAGCGGGTCCATGAAATCGTTCAGCGCAGCTTACGAGCCGGCGCAGAGTTACGCGCTGGTGGTGATCGCCTAGGTAGGCATGGTGGTGCATATTATTCACCCAGCATCATCGTCGCGGAATCGGACAACCCGGTCCATCGCGAAGAGGTCTTCGGCCCGGTTCTGTCAGTCCAGACATTCCGCGAGCCAGACGAAGCTTTCGCAGCCGCTGCCCATGAATCTTATGGCCTTGCGGCGGGCATTCACACTCAGAATCTCTCCCGTGCCCTCGATGCGGCGCATCGCATCGACACGGGCATGATTTGGATCAATACTTACGGGCGAACCAACGACATCGGGACCCCGTTCGGCGGCTTCAAGCGCTCTGGATTCGGTAAGGATTTTGGAGTCGCAGCCTATCAGAAGTACACGCGCATGAAAAATATCTGGATCGATCTGACGATGTGACGGTAGCCCGAGCAGGAGGGTGCGATCATGGTGAAGCGACAGAATTTCTGGGCCGGTGGCGCGTTAGTACTCATTGGCGCGTTCATGGCTTTCGCAGGACGCACCCTACCCCAAGGAACGCCAAGTCGTATGGCGGCAGGGTTTATGCCTTTTTGGC
>NZ_JBFUKD010001049.1:0-860 GCF_056401005.1 Microvirga sp. P4_G7
CACCCGTACGATCATTTCTTGTAGTGGACACGCCAGAAATCCTGCCAATCCTGGCGCTTGTCCCAATCGTCGAGTCCGGTCGCGGAATCGTAGGGAAACAGCTTCGTCATGACGCCGGCGATGCCCGACGGCTCATCACTCGGCAACTTGACGTCGATGTTGGTGGGCAACTTTCCATCATTCATTTGCGGCGTGATGCCTTCCTCCGTGAGGAGATAACGAACGAACAGCTTTGCCATATTCGGGCTCTTGGTCTTTTTCGCCACCAAGCCGAGCTTGAGATAGGTCCAGCCGACCCAGGGTTTGAGATCTTCGCATAGACCGAGCTTGTATTTCCGATCCTTGTTGTCGCGGAACTTTGCAGAACTCAGGAGGCCGACGAACGGCTCCTTCTGACCCGGCGCTCCGACGGCTTCCGAAACCGGATCGTCGGCATCGGTCAGAAGCGGCGCGTTCGCCGCGAACGCTTTGACCCAGGCGGCCGTGGCACTCGCCTCAGTCGTCTTCAAATCCTTGCCGAAATGGGCCTTGTAAGCATCCGCAACCTGCTTGTCCGCGTGCGTCGCCATCTGATTGAACCAGTCGGTGTAGGTGCCTTTTGTGAGGGGGTCGACGAACGCAACTTTGCCTTTCCACTTCGGCTCCGTGAGCTCCCAGATATTCGTGATGGGACAGCTCTTGTGGACTTCGGTGTTGTAAGCCCAGACATTGGCATTGGTGGAAATGGCCAACGGTTTCTGGAACTCTTCCGGGATTTTGGCCGCGAGGTCCGGCGGCAGCCACGTCTCGACGAAATTTTGCGGCAACAGCTGCGCGAGCGCGGCTGGTGCATCGGTGATGAGCACCACGTCCCCCTGCAC
>NZ_JBFUKD010001050.1:0-856 GCF_056401005.1 Microvirga sp. P4_G7
CAGGAAGCGTTCGTGATCGTCCTGCGGAAAACTCAGGACGAAGGGATAATAGCTGAGCGACTTTCCGAAATCGGCGATGGGAACGTCGGCCATCCGCCTCCCCTCGTCCCAGAGATGGATCGCATCCATCTTGATCCCCTTGGCGACGACCTCCTCGGCGATGCCGATCTGGCGATAGAATTCAAGGGTGCGCGCGTGCACGACCATCGCGCGGGACGCTTCGCCCGGACCGGAATGGCGATCGATGATGCGAAACGGGACGCCGTGGTGAGCCAAGCGCAATCCGAGCGCGAGGCCGGTTGGTCCCGCGCCGACGATCAAGACCTGTGGTTCAGCCATCGTGCCCTCCAGCTTCCTTGTGAAACTAGGGTGGAGCGACGCCGAGACCAGCTTGCTCAGGAGGCCGCCGGTCGCCCGCCGAGGAAGAACGGGTCGCGTTCCACGACAGCAGGGATGGTGACGGTCGCGCTCGCCCGCACCTCACCGAGAAGCACTTTTCGGTGAACGAGGAAGCCGGCGCACGTTGGTGCGACCCCGACCAACCGACGCACCCGATCGGCGATCGCCTGCAGCGGGCTACCCGACTTCCGTCGCAACCGTCCCGCCCGATCGGGATGACCGAAGGCTGCGAAACGCTCGAGAATGTGGATCCATCCTTCCGCCAGAACGTCGCCGTCATCGAGGCACAACAGCCAGTCGCGGCGTGCGATTACGGCGCCCTGCCGCCACGAGTTGTCCGATGTCACCACGAGTTCGGCGCCGGCGGCGTCGGCGACCCGGGCGACAATGCCATCGGCCTCGCCTGCCAGAACCACCGCGTCGCCGACGAGCCCGGCAGCCACGGCAGGAACGAGAG
>NZ_JBFUKD010001051.1:0-853 GCF_056401005.1 Microvirga sp. P4_G7
GCCCATTCCTGTCTATTGCACTGTGAGCGTCGACAGCGTTTCACTCCGCACCACTGCCGGCGGGTTCCATTTGCCGGTGAGCGCTTCCATCGTTGGCGCATAGAGCCGCATCGTCAGATTGAACGGCCCCTTCGGTGCCGGGAGCCAATTCGCTTCTTTGTCGGCGCCCGGATTGTCGTTCTGAAAATAGAGCGTCAACGAGCCGTCAGCGCCGGTCTTGAACGGCATCCAGCTGCTGACCGCGAACCGATTGAGCGCGTTGCCGACCTGGAATCCTTCTGGATCGTAGAGGGTGATCGACCAGAAGGCGCCGACCGGCGGTGTCGTGCCCCTTTCGAACCGGATTGTGTAGCGGTTGGCGCCATCGAGCGGCTTGCCGCTCTCGTCGGCGAGGTTCAGCGGATAGATGGCGTCCTCCGGTACGTTCGCACCGAGACCGAGCTGCGCGACGATGGCTCGTTTCAAATAGTAGTTCCCGTAGACTCCCATCGTATCGGTGTTCATCGACCAACTGTTGACGACGCGGGCGAGGGTGGGGGTCTTCCACGCCATCAATTGCCGCGCTGCTTCGGGCACACCGTCGAGCGCTGCCGCAACCACGGGATCGAGCCTCGTGGCATCGAACCCTTTGCCGACTTCGAACCCGATCCGCTTCATGCGCGCGATGATCGGCTGATCGGTCACGTGAGGCGGATGCAGCTTCACGAGCTCGGCGCCGAGCGCGAAATATTTGTCGGCCGGCATTGTATCGACCTGAATTTTCGGCGGCGTCTTCATGTCGATGTTGGGGTCGATCTTGACCTCTGGCATCTTGGGCGTGCCGCCCCATTCCGACAGAGGCGTGATCCTGTAC
>NZ_JBFUKD010001052.1:0-850 GCF_056401005.1 Microvirga sp. P4_G7
GCGGTGCTCCGCGCGATCAGCTTCGTCGGCTCGAGCTTGAGCGGCGGTACACGCACCTTCTGGCCGGGCTGAAGCCGCTCGTTGGGTTTCGCGCGCTTGCCGTCGATCCGCAGCTCACCCTTGCGGACAATGCGCTGGATGTGCGTGAAGGCGAGTTGTGGAAACCGCGCGACGAGAAAGCGGTCGAGCCGCATATCCACTTCGTCGGACACGACCACGAGCGTCTGGACGCCGGTCGCGAGAGTCTCCTGTGCAGCGGCCTTCGCCTGCGCTCGGGTCTGGACCGGAGGCGCTTCGGGCCGCGGCTTTTCGCGGACCGCCGCAGGCGCCGACCGCGGCTTCGCCGCAGGTTTCGCGGCAGGTTTCGCGGCTTGCCGTTTCGTCGCATGCGGTTTCGCCGAGAGCTTGCGCTCGGGCCGATCCTCGCGCGTGCGGAAGCCTTGCCGTGCGCCTGAGCGACCGGTACGGCCGCCGCTCTTTCCTGAACCGTTCTGTCTCATGGGATGTGGGTAACAGAGAGCCGCCCAAGCGGCAATCACGCGTAAAACGGATTCGGATTATTGCCGTTTGGCGGTCTCACGCGGTCAAGGTGCGGATGAGACCGAGACCGACCACAAGACCCGCGAGCGAGAGCACGACCGAGCTGACGACATAAACCGCGGCGAGACCCATCTCTCCGCGCTCCCAGACGAGGACGGCGTCGAGGGAGAACGCCGAAAAGGTCGTGAAGCCCCCAAAAATGCCGGTCGCCAGGAACAGGCGCAGATGCTGCGTCCAAGTCGCGCCGTCCTTGAAGGCGAGCCAGCCCACGAGCAAGCCCATCACGAACGAGCCGACGATGTTCACGCAC
>NZ_JBFUKD010001053.1:0-849 GCF_056401005.1 Microvirga sp. P4_G7
GAAGAGGTCGAGTGATCCGCATATTAAAGTTCCTCCTCATACCTGTCTTTTGTTTGGCGGCGGGCTGTTTGCGTTCGCCCTCCGAGCGAAATCTATACAGCAGGCCAGGGATAAGCGACGCGCAGTGGGACCGCATCCGAAAGGAATGCTCGTACGAGGCCGAAAAAGCGATTGCCGCAGCGAGTCCACAGACAGCAATCTCCTACAGCTGGAACCGCGTCTACAATATGTGTGCAGAGCTCAAGGGCGTTAAGCACGTCGGCGTCGTCAGCATGCCGGAAGAGCAATGGCAATCCATTTTCGCGACCTGCAAAAAAGAGGCGGCGGCCACCGTTCCTGCGAGCGCGCCGTCGAAGGCGCGAGACGAAGAGCGGGACGCCTTGGAAATCGCGTGCATGAAACGTCTCGGCGTCATCTTCCGCGATTGGTGAGGAGCGCTTCAAATGACGCGATTTCGCGCTGGCGCATTTCTGTCTCCGCAGGAAACTGTTGAATGATGTCGCATATCCGAACGTCGTGGACGCGGACTTCACTGGAGAGAGCGATGAGTGTTGCGAGCTGGCGTTTGCGGTCTGCTTCGAAGAGCGTCGGCGACGGAACCTTGGACGTGTTGTTGTCGGCCATGATCTATTCCAATCTCATCATCATTTGCGTGGGCTTGTTGGTCGCGGGTTGCATCCGACAAAAGTCGATGCAGATTGTCTACGATACGAAGCTGACGGACACGCAAGTTGATCGCGCCCACCGCGAATGCGACTACGAGGCGCAAAAAGCGACGGCCGCGAGTTCTCCGGGCGCCGCATTCTACGGTCTCAGGAGTCTTTATCTGGCGTGCATGGATCTGAAGGG
>NZ_JBFUKD010001054.1:0-845 GCF_056401005.1 Microvirga sp. P4_G7
GGATAGAAGACCTCGCGATCGCGCTGCCGACGTTCTACCAGGTGTTCACGCAGCAGGGCGGCTTGCCTGCCCTCGATTATCTCCTTGGCGGCGCCGATACGATCCACGGGACGGGCGCAGACGACAATTTGTCGAGTTACGGTCTCGCGGCCGATCAGATCAATGCCGGAAACGGCAACGATCAGATTTCGATTCGCATGCAGGATGGAACGTTGGCGATCGGCGGCGAAGGCAACGATACGTTCGTCGTCGGAAACGGCGCCACCAATGTCAGCATCTTCGGCAGCAACGTTTTTGGTGAAGGCGGCGGCGACGAGACCGACGTCGTCGAAATCCGCGGCAACGCTTCCTTCAAGTCGATCCTGGATATCGACGTGTTGCGTTTCGCGGACGTGGGGGCACCGACCAGTGCCGTCCTCGCGGCAAACAGCTTCTCCGCCGGACATGTCCAGGGATCGCTGGCTGGCGCGAACGCGCTCGTTTTCACGGGAAGCACGCAGGCGACCTCGCTCGATCTCTCCGGTCTCGCATGGATCAACTGGGGCCGTGCAGACCAGACGATTACAGTTGCGCTCGGAACGGATCTCACGGCGACGACTGACGATCGTGCCAACGGCAGCGAATACGCCGAAAACATGAGCGCCGGAAACGGTCGCGATATCCTTTATGGAAACGGTGGCAACGACCTTCTGTCGGGTGGGGCAGGGCACGACATCCTCGACGGCGGGGCCGGAGACGATACGCTCGACGGCGGCGAGGGTCCCAACATCCTGATCGGTGGTCTTGGCAACGATACGTACTTCGCGGGCGCTGCCGATACGCTGATCGATACCGGCGGCATCGAC
>NZ_JBFUKD010001055.1:0-833 GCF_056401005.1 Microvirga sp. P4_G7
AGTCCCACCTGATCACCGAAGACCTGCCGGAGATGTTCGAACCGGTCTTCGGCAGCGGCGAGATCGACAGTCTCGGACTCGCCGATGAGCGGACAGACCCAATAGACGCGATCGTTTTGCGCAACCGCCCGGCCGATTGCTTCCGTCACTTGGTCCAGACGCTCGATCGAGATCAACTTGGTCGAAATCGGCTTTCGACCGGCCGGCTTTTCGCTCAGCACGGACACGTCCATATCGCCGAAATAAGTGAGGGCGAGGGTGCGTGGGATCGGCGTCGCGGTCATGACGAGAATATCGACCGCGGCCCCTTTCGCCCCGAGCGCCAAGCGCTGGTGCACGCCGAAGCGATGCTGCTCGTCGACGACGGCGAGCCCGAGATCGTGAAACGCGACATCGTCCTGGAACAGGGCGTGTGTGCCGACGGCGATCTGAATGCTGCCGTCGGCCAGGCCGGCGAGAGTTTTCTTGCGTTCCGCGCCACGGTCTCGGCCAGTGAGAAGCGCGATCGACAGATTGTTCTGGCGAGCGAGCGGGGCGAGCCGCTCATAGTGCTGTCTCGCCAGAATCTCGGTCGGGGCCATCATCGCGGCCTGGCGTCCTGCCTCGATGGCACTCGCCATGGACAACAACCCGACGACCGTTTTCCCGGATCCGACATCGCCCTGAAGCAGGCGCAGCATCCGCTTGTCGTCGACGAGATCGCGTCGGATGTCGGCGATGGCTTGGACCTGGGATCCGGTCAGACCGAACGGGAGCGATTTCTCGATCCGCGCGACAAGGCTTCCGTCGCCCGCATTGATCCGACCGGGCAATCTCCGCATGCGGCTGCGCAC
>NZ_JBFUKD010001056.1:0-831 GCF_056401005.1 Microvirga sp. P4_G7
GGAATGGGCGGAGGGGCGTCGCCCCTCCTCCACGGTAGCGAAAGGGAGCAATTCGCATCCAAACTGCTATCGATTTCTATCGCTGCGCTCCGAGCGCTCGCAAAGCCTGAAGCGCGCTTTCGCAGCCGAGAAGGTCGCCGTCCGCGTCGGCCTTCCGGGCCTTGGCGAGAAGAGCAACCGCCTCCTCTGCCTTCTTGCCGTCGCCCGCCTTCTGTTCCGCCTGCGCGATCGAGCCCGGTGTGGGCTGGCGATGGAGGGTGGCATCCGTGCTCTGGGCAGCGGTGTCACCGGTCCCTGCTCGGCTGTCGATTCTGGCATCGACCTGCGCCTGCGCGCGATCGATCATCGGCGCACACGCACCGGCGAGAGCCGGCGACGCCAGAAGTGTGAGCGTCAAAGCGACTGATGAAGCGACGATGCGGGCGGACATGACACGACATCCCTGAGAAAGGGCCCTCGATCCAAACGGATGGGCTCGTGAAGAGTTCCGGCGACATCATCGAACGTTTGTCCCCTCGGCCACATGAAACATAATAACGCGCATTTGAGACCACTTTTGTTCTTCTCACCAACGGCTCGCCCCCGATTTGAGACAGGTTGCTCGTCGTACCCTTTTTGTTCTAGATTGAGTCCCAACTGGAATCATCCGCCACAGTTGTAGCGAGGGCTCCGGCATCACATATGGGACGTCCGGTTCGGCGAACCGGTTTCCACTCATAGGCTTCAGACGATGGCGAAACTCGACGATCTATTCAACCGCGCGCGAGCGGGAGACCCCAATGCGCGCGTGATTTCCGTGCGTGGCGCGCGGGAGCACAACCTGAAGAACGT
>NZ_JBFUKD010001057.1:0-812 GCF_056401005.1 Microvirga sp. P4_G7
CTCCGCTACCATTCGAAAAGCCCGCCCGGTCAATGACTTGGCGGGATTTTTATTTGTTGGGTCCTCCCTTTCGGTCTTGCCGACCGATTCCGGGAATGGGCGTAGCTGGGCCTGGCGGTAAGCTTGAATGCGTGCGCTCGGCTGGTTCGTAAGCGGGGAACACGAACGGCGCTGTGTTCAGCCCTCACGCCTGTCTTGCGGTGCGGCGGCGTCGTCTGAATCCGAACTCGCCCTCGGGCACCGGATTGGGCAACTCTGGGATCCTACACGATGAAGAAATCGGACTTCGTCAGTGCGATTCCACTCCCGAGGGTCGCGATCTTGACTTGCGCACCACCGCCGATCCCATCGGCATCGTAGTAGAGATTTCCCGCTGCCTTGTCGTAGATGACCCGATCACTTGCGTCGTGGGCGCTCGGGCCGATCCAGAATTTTTCCGCGGTGAACGCTTTCGGATTTGCCGCGCTGCCTGATTTTCCAAGTCCTTTGAAGATGGCGTTGTCGCACCAGATGGAATCATCCTTCGCATTGAAGGCGACAATCCTGTCGACGTTTTTTGTTGTGTGCGGCTTGCTGTCGAACACGAAAGTGTCACGACCGCCTTCGCCGTTCATGGTGTCGTTGTCCGCCCCGCCGTAGATGGTGTCGTTCCCGGCGCCGCCGTAAATGCGATCATTGCCGGCATCTCCGAAGATGAGGTCGCGGCCGAGATCGCCTCTAAGCGTGTCGTGACCGGTCCCGCCACGAAGAACATCGTTGCCCGCGCCCCCGAAGAGCTGATCGTTCCCGGCGAGGCCCTGCAGCACGTCCAC
>NZ_JBFUKD010001058.1:0-809 GCF_056401005.1 Microvirga sp. P4_G7
CTACAAGGATTTCTCGGCCGAAGAGGAACGAGCGCATCTCAAAGAAGCGATCCGGATCCACACGCAGGTGACGGGCGAGCGGCCGCTCGGCTGGTACACCGGCCGTACCTCGGAAAATACCATCCCTCTCGTCATGGAGGAGGGAGGTTTTCTCTATTGCGCCGATTCCTACGCCGACGAGTTGCCGTATTGGATCGAAGGGCCGAAAGGGCCGCAACTGATCGTTCCGTATACGCTCGATGCGAACGACATGCGGTTCGGCACCCCGCAGGGGTTCAATTCCGGAGACCAGTTTTTCACGTATCTCAAGGACAGTTTCGACACGCTGTATCGGGAGGGCGACGATGCGCCCAAGATGATGTCGGTTGGACTGCATTGCCGCTTGGTAGGACGCCCGGGGAGGGCCGCAGCGCTCGCGCGCTTCCTCGATTATGTCGCTGGCCATGACGACGTGTGGATTGCCAAGCGCATCGATATCGCCCGGCATTGGATCCGCCATCATCGGCCGTTGGATTTGAAACCGAGTACGATGAGCAAGGCGCTTTTCGTCGAGTCGTTCGGTGACGTGTTCGAACATTCACCGTGGATCGCTGAGAGAGCCTACGACGGCGGCTTCTCGACCGCGCAGGATACGGCGGAGGGACTGCATGCGGCGATGGTTCACGTGCTCGCCGATGCGGGGCGGGACCGCAAACTCGCCCTGATCCGGGCGCATCCGGATTTGGCGGGTCGCCTCATGGTCGCCGAACTGACGGACGATTCACAGCGTGAGCAGGCCTCTGCTGGACTCGATACCTTGACGGCACAGG
>NZ_JBFUKD010001059.1:0-803 GCF_056401005.1 Microvirga sp. P4_G7
CGGATGACCTACGCGGAACTCGGCAGGCAGGCATCCTTCGTCACATCGTGGTTGCAGCAGCAAGGACTTGCGGCGGGGACGCGCGTCGCGCTCATGATGCCGAACGTCATGGCGTACAATCCGATCATCTTCGGCACCCTGAGCGCGGGTCTCGCTGTCGTGAACGTCAATCCGCTCTACACGTCGAGGGAATTGGCGCACCAGCTCGAAGATTCAGGGGCGAGCGTGCTCTTCGTTCTCGAAAATTTCGCATCGACTGTCGAGGAAGCGCTCCCTCATCTCAACCTCGATCGCATCGTCATCGTGACGCCGGGCGATCTCCTGGGGCTCAAGGGCGCGATCGTGAATTTCGTGTCGCGTCACGTGAAGAAGGCGTTCAAGCCGCTCCATCTTCCAGGTGCGCTCTCGTTCAAGGATGTCGTCGCGAGCGGCAGGAAAGTTCCGCCGAAGCCGGTCGACGTGAAGCCCGACGACGTCGCATTCCTGCAATATACCGGGGGCACGACAGGTGTCGCCAAGGGCGCCGTGCTCCTTCACCGCAATGTCGCGGCGAACGTGGAGCAATGCCGCGTGTGGATGAAGCCGACGTTCGGCGATCGCACCGACCATGTGATGATCACCGCGTTGCCGCTCTATCATATTTTCGGACTGACCGCGTGCGCGCTTCTCATGATGAAAGTCGGCGGTTGCCAGCTCCTCATCACCAATCCGCGCGACATCTCCGGTTTCGTGAAGACGTTGCAGAAGAGCCGCTTCACGCTGATGTCGGGCGTCAACACGCTCTACAATGCGCTCTCCCACGC
>NZ_JBFUKD010001060.1:0-803 GCF_056401005.1 Microvirga sp. P4_G7
TCCATGACATGGCGCAGCAGCGTCACGCCGTCCGAGGCGTTCGGCGCAAGATCGGACAGGCGCTCGTTCGCGAAGGTCGCGAGCCAAGTCGCGTCGCTGGTGCCGTTCATCTGCGCGGGCGTCCCCGGAAAGATCGAAGTGTCGATGACCCACGCCCAATCACCCGACGCACCGCACGAATCCTCGTTGGACTTATCTGAGGAACCGGGCCAGCTTAGGCGATCCAAAACCGTGAACATCGTTGCACTCCCCCTCGCCAAATCAATCCACGGACGCCATAACGCAAAGATCCTGCGAAGGTCCAGCCGATGCTTCTCGACTTCATCTCCTCCGCGCTCGTCACTCTTCTGGTGACGCTCGATCCGCCGGCACTCGCGCCGATCTTCATTTCTCTCACACGGGGAATGACCGGAGCCGAGCAGCGACGCGTCGCGATCCGGGCCTCGCTGATCGCCTTCTGCATCCTTGCCTTTTTCGGGCTCGGCGGCGAGGTGCTGCTGCGCCTTCTGGGCGTCGGCATTCCCGCCTTCCGCATTTCGGGCGGGCTCTTGCTGTTCTGGATCGCCTTCGAAATGGTGTTCGAGCGCCGCAACGAGCGCAAGCAGCACACGGCCGACGTCGCCATCACCGAAGACCACATCCGCAACGTCGCCGCTTTCCCATTGGCGATTCCGCTGATGGCCGGCCCTGGTGCGATCACCGCCGTCATCCTCCTCGCCGGCCGTGCCGACGGCAACGTCGTCTACCTGACATCGCTCATCATGCTGATCGGCCTCGGCGTCGCGTCCTGCCTTGTCGTGTTC
>NZ_JBFUKD010001061.1:0-800 GCF_056401005.1 Microvirga sp. P4_G7
CTACGACGGTGCCGACGAACTGCATGGAGGCGACGGTGCCGACCATCTCGATGGCGGCGTCGGCGTGGATACGCTGTTCGGAGAGGCCGGCAACGACTATCTGTTCGGGGGCTCTGGAGCAGACGATCTCGACGGCGGCGAAGGTGACGACACGCTGTTCGGCGCAGATGGCCCCGACCGCCTTTTTGGCGGACTGGGCGTCGACACCATCTGGTTCGGCAACGCCGCGCAAGGCGTAAACATCGATCTGGCCGCGCACACCGCCACGGGCGGCGATGCCACCGGTGACACATTCACCGATGTCGAAAACATCACCGGTTCCGATCAAGCCGACATCCTGGCCGGCGACTCCGTATCAAACACCATCGATGGCGGCTCGGGCGACGACGTGATCACCGGCGGCGCAGGGGTCGATATGCTGGTCGGAGGCGCCGGCAACGATATATTTCACGTCGATTCCTCAGCCGATCAGATCGTCGAAAAAACCGGCGAGGGATCCGATACCGTCTACACCTCGGTGAGCTTCGGCCTGTCGCCGTTCGTCGAGCGGATCATATCGGTAGGAGCCGTCTCGGTCGCTTTGTTCGGAAACGATCTCGACAACACCATTGCCGGTAATCTGGGGGACAACGTCATCGATGGTGGTTTGGGCGCCGATACGATGTCAGGAGCGGGCGGCAACGACACCTATTACATCGACAATTCAGGCGATGCAGTGATCGATTCTGACGGAGTGGATACGGTCATCGTATCGACCAGCATCTCGTTGGCGAGTTTCATAGGCATCGAGAACGTTGTTG
>NZ_JBFUKD010001062.1:0-800 GCF_056401005.1 Microvirga sp. P4_G7
CTTTCAGTGACACGCTGTCGATCCCGATTCCGGCGATTTCGGCGATGCGCCGGCGCATCGCTTCGCGGTGCGGCCCCAGGCGAGGCGCTTCGCACAACAAGGTCGCGTCGAGATGATCGACGATGCCGCCTTTCGATCGAACGCGGCGCACAGCGTCGGCGAGAAACCGATCAGACGAGGCCCCTTTCCATTGCGGATCGCTCGGGGGGAAATGAACGCCGATATCCCCATCGGCCAGGGCCCCGAGAATAGCGTCGGTCAGCGCATGCAGGATCACGTCGCCGTCGGAATGCGCCTGCACGCCGCGCTCATGCGGAACCTTGATGCCGCCGAGCCAGACGTGGTCGCCTTCGCCGAAGACATGGACGTCGAAGCCAGTTCCGAGCTTGGTGAGGTAGGTTTTGGCGAGGTAAGTCATGGACGGGCCCTTCAGACGCTGTTCCGCCTCCGCGAAATCGGCGGGATGGGTCAATTTCACATTGGCGGGATCGCCGTCGAACACGCGAACCGATGCGCCCGTCCATTCCATCAGGCCGCCATCGTCCGTGAAGCCGTTCTCGTCCGCGGCAGCGGCGTCGCGGTGAGCGGCGAGCAGCCGGTCGAAATTGAAGGCTTGCGGGGTCTGGACAGCACGAAGACGGGCGCGGTCTGGCGTCGCGACGACGTCGCTGCGCTCGTCGACGACTTTGATGGTGTCGGTGACGGCAATGCCAGGAACGGCGGCTCCAGCCTCGCGCCCCGCCGCGATCGCACGGTCGATCAGCGCCGCTGTCGCAAACGGTCGCGCGGCGTCGTGGACC
>NZ_JBFUKD010001063.1:0-796 GCF_056401005.1 Microvirga sp. P4_G7
CGCGAAGGTCAGGCCGACATGGGGACACAATTACCATTTCCACATTCGCCTCGCCTGTCCGAGTGGAGACGCGGCGTGCGCCGATCAGGATCCGCCGCCCAACGGCGATGGCTGCGGCGCGGAGTTGGCGCAGTGGTTCACGCCGGAAATGCTGCACCCCAAACCAGGCAAACCGCGGCCGCCGCTCACTCTGGCGCAACTGCCGAACGAGTGTCGGCAGATTCTGTTCGCGCCGTAATGCGCCCCTACTTGCCGGCCTTGCCGCCCTCGGCAATGCGATCCGTGAGCGCGAGGATGACGCCCKATCCCACGAAGAGGAGATGGATGCCGACGAGCCACGTCAGGTTGCGGTCGGAGATATTGTCGAGGTTCATGAAGGCTTTCAGGACCTGAATCGCGGAGATCGCGACAATCGAAGACAGCAACTTCAGCTTCAAACCACTGAAGTCGATCGTCCCCATCCATTCCGGCCAATCCTTGTGGTCGGCCGCATCGATTTTGGAGACGAAGTTCTCGTAGCCTGAGAAGATCACGATGACGATCAAGGATCCGGTGAAGGTGAGGTCGATCAGAGTCAAGACGCCGAGAATGACATCGGCCTCGGTGGCCTGAGGCACGTGCAGAATGAAGTGCCAGAGCTCCTGCATTGCCTTCACGACCAGAATGACGAGCGTGATGACCAATCCCACATAGAATGGCGCGAGAAGCCAGCGGCTGGCAAAAAGAAACCGTTCCAACGCCCGTTCGATCGTCGCATCCACTCCTTCATGTCGCGCTGCGGGATGCCATGAATGGG
>NZ_JBFUKD010001064.1:0-795 GCF_056401005.1 Microvirga sp. P4_G7
GCGGTCTCGAACTGTTGGTAGTCGACTATCTGCAACTTCTCCATGGAAGTCGGAAGAGCGACAATCGCGTCCAGGAGGTGACGGAGATCACCACAGGCCTCAAGGCGCTGGCAAAGGAGCTCAACGTTCCGATCATCGCGCTTTCCCAATTGTCGCGGCGTGTCGAGGAGCGTGACGACAAGCGCCCCATGCTCTCAGACCTGCGGGAATCCGGATCGATCGAGCAGGACGCCGATATCGTCATGTTCGTGTTCCGCGAGGAGTACTATTTGAGAAAGCAGAAAGTCCCTCCCGACGGCTCAGAGGCCAAGATGGCTTTCGATCGATCCCTCGCCCGATGCAAGGGCGTTGCTCAGGTGATCGTCGGCAAGAACCGTCACGGACCGGAGACGACGATCGAACTCGGTTTCGACGCCAACGTAACCCGGTTCGTGAACGAGCCGGAGGAGCGGGAGGACATCCCGGAACTCGATAATCGGCCGGCGAAGGCGAAGAAGGTCAGCTTGCCGAAGGAGGCGACAATCGCTCTCGGTATCCTGCGCAATCTCAACATCACGCACGCCGTCGAGAACGTGGACTTAGAGAACGTGCCCTCTGGAGTGCGTCCGGTTCCATACCTGCTCTGGCGCGAGAAATGTGTAGAGCAGTTGCTCGACGTCGATAGAGACGAAGCAAAGGCGATGTCGCTCATGGAGAAGATCATTCCGCCCCTGAAAGAGGCCGGCTTAATCGGCCGGGGCGGGACGAAGGAAGCGCCGTATGCGTGGCTGACAGAAAAGGGGCAGGGCTGATGAC
>NZ_JBFUKD010001065.1:0-792 GCF_056401005.1 Microvirga sp. P4_G7
GCGTCGGACTTTTCGCCCTTCTCTTCCTCATTTCGTTTTGGCCCTTGGCCAGGGTGCGCCGTCCGGCGCGCGCCAACGCGCTCGACCGAATCGACCGTGATTCGGGACTGCGCCACGGGCCGGCCCGTGCGCTTGACGATTCCCTGGCCCTCGGCACCACCGACGCGGGGACACAGGCGCTCTGGGAGTTGCATCGCAAGCGAGCCGAGGCCGCGCTCGCCGATCTGCGGGTCGCCCCACCCCGGCCGGACATGCCGCGCTACGATCGTTATGCCATCCGCGCCGCCGGGCTTCTCGCCCTCGTGGCGAGCGCCTTTGTGGCGGGCCCCGAGGCGGGTTTGAGGCTCGGCAGCGCTTTCGATTGGCGCGCGCCCCCGGTTCCGGGCACGGGCGCTCGCGTCGACGGGTGGATCGACCCGCCGCTCTACACGCGCATTCCCCCTCTGATGATCGACCTCGGCCAAGGCGAGCAGCGCCTGAAGGCGCCCGTAAAGTCGGTCGTCGTCATCCGTGTCGCCGGTGAGACCGAGGCCACGATCACGCCGGAACGGGGTCTCACGGCGCTTCCGGCCGCGCAGACGCCGCGCACCGATCTTAAGGAACAGCGGTTTGCTCTCGAAGGCTCCGCCGAACTGTCGGTCAAGACCGGCTTTGCCCACACCACCCGCCTGATCATCGACGCCGTGCCTGATCGTCCGCCGGAAGTGGCCCTTTCGGCCCCGCCCGAACGCGAGGCGCGCGGAACGTTCACGCTCACCTATCAGGGCAAGGACGATTATGGCATCGTCGCGG
>NZ_JBFUKD010001066.1:0-789 GCF_056401005.1 Microvirga sp. P4_G7
TCCCTACACCCAGGCCCTGCTGTCTGCGGCTCCCATACCCAATCCGAAGGCGCACCGTCAACGCGTGGTTCTCAAGGGCGATATTCCGAGCCCGATGAACCCGCCGTCGGGATGCGTGTTCAGAACCCGCTGCCCCTTCGCGATCGAGGATTGCGCCAGGATCGTTCCGCCGCTCGAAACTGCTGGGCCGGACCATCATGTGGCGTGCATCCGGCAGAACGATCCTGAGGTGATTTCTCAAGGACAAGTATTGTGAACGTTCGATCGCCGTCCGTGACGGATCCTTATCTTCGGCTGAAGGCACTCGGCATCACGTTGCCGCCGCCGCCATCGCCGATCGCCAATTTCGTGACCTTCGTGCAGGAGGGAAACCTGTTGTTTCTCTCGGGGCAGGGGCCGCAGGAGGTCGACGGCTATCTTCATGCCGGAAAAGTCGGCGCGGATGTCACGGCCGAAGAAGCTTATGAACACGCGAAACTCACGGGCATCAACCTTCTTTCGGTGATGCACGACGCGCTCGGCGACCTTTCCCGTGTCAAGCGTATCGTCAAGCTGCTTGGCATGGTCAACGCCGTGCCGGACTTTCGCGATCATCCGAAAGTCATCAACGGCTGCTCGGACTTGATGATGTCGGTCTTCGGCGATGCCGGGCAGCATGCCCGCTCGGCCGTCGGGTTCGRCTCGCTGCCGAACAACATCACGGTCGAGATCGAAGCGATCGTCGCAATCGAGGCCTGAGAGCGAGCGATGCGAAACTCAGCGCCATCCCAACGTCGCTTCGATCCGCTC
>NZ_JBFUKD010001067.1:0-786 GCF_056401005.1 Microvirga sp. P4_G7
TTCGAGGATCGTGCCAGGGTCGGCGAGAGCCAGGATGCGCTCGTCGACGAGGGCATCGTGGACGATCACGTCCGCTTGCCGCAGGGCATTCAAGGCGTGGAGGGTCAGGAGACCCGGGTCGCCGGGGCCGGCGCCGACGAGCCATACCGTTCCCGGCTCGATGGCCGGCGAAAGATCAGATGTGCTCACGCTGCGGTTCTCCAGGCTGACGGGCGGYGCCTGTCGCCTTATAAGGCAAGTTATGGACGAGGTCAGACCAGCCGGAAATCTGCGCCGAGGATGGACGACGGGGGCCTGCGCCGCCGCCGCCGCCAAGGCTGCCTATATCGGCTGGCGAACCGGGGAATTTCCAGACCCCGTCGAGATCGCGCTTCCCGGAGGACAGCGGCCAGCCTTCGCGCTTGCCTGCCATGATCTTGACGCCGATGGAGCTTGGGCCGGCATCGTCAAGGACGCAGGCGACGATCCCGACGTCACCCATGGAGCGCTCGTCAAGGCCGCCGTTCGCGCCGGAGCCCCAGGGGCCGGCATCACGTTTCACGCGGGGATCGGAGTCGGCACCGTCACGCGGCCGGGACTGCCACTTTCCGTGGGAGAGCCCGCCATCAATCCCATGCCGCGGCAGATGATCCGAGACGCGGTCATCGAGGCGTCGGCGCTGGTCGGCGGACGCAGCGACGTGGCGGTCGAGATATCGATCCCGAACGGGGTGGAGTTGGCAGCCAAGACGTTGAACGGCCGGCTCGGCATCATGGGCGGCCTGTCGATCCTCGGTACCACGGGCAT
>NZ_JBFUKD010001068.1:0-784 GCF_056401005.1 Microvirga sp. P4_G7
TTCCAGAACCTCTACAACGGTGCGTGCACACGCCTCGGCGAGAAGGAAATCAATGCCGCCATCAACGCCTTCATCGACAAGATCAAGGCCAATGGCGAACTGCAGAAAGTCTACGACAAGTGGATGAAAGTGCCGGTCCACAAATTCCCCGACAGCCTCGAAGGCATCACCTTCTCCGCAAGTTGAACCGCAATACGGGAAAAATCGGGATCAGGGTCATGACCAGCCAGACCGCTTCACAGCCTGCAAAGGCCGCCGAAACCATGATCAGCATGGCGAGCGTCGAGAAATGGTATGGCGCATTCAGAGCCTTGACCGACATCAACCTGTCGGTCCGCCAGGGCGAAAGGATCGTCCTGTGCGGGCCGTCGGGCTCCGGAAAGTCGACGCTGATCCGGTGCATCAACCATCTCGAAGCCTATCAGAAGGGTGAGATCCGCGTCGGCGGAATTCTGCTCGGCAACGAGGCCAAGACGATCAACGCCGTCCGCCGAGAGGTCGGAATGGTGTTCCAGCACTTCAACCTATTCCCGCATTTGACCGTGATGCAGAACTGCATGCTGGCGCCGATGCGGTCCCTTGGTGTCAGCAAGGCTGATGCCGAGGCGACGGCGCGAAGACTCCTCGATCGCGTCAAGATCCTGGAGCAGGCCGAAAAATATCCTGCGCAATTGTCCGGTGGGCAGCAGCAACGCGTAGCGATCGCCCGGGCTTTGTGCATGCAACCCAAGGTGATGCTGTTCGACGAACCGACCTCGGCCCTTGACCCCGAAATGGTGAAGGA
>NZ_JBFUKD010001069.1:0-783 GCF_056401005.1 Microvirga sp. P4_G7
TGCGGTCTATCGGCCCCGTCTGGAGCCGGCCGACGCGCTTCGGCCATGGCGTGCCGTTTCGCTATCCGTCGACCGCCGACACAGGCCCCGGCCTCACGGATCTTGGCCGCGAGCTCATCAAGGCGTGTAATCGCCTCAGGATCATGATCGACCTGTCTCATCTCAACGAGAAAGGTTTCTGGGACGTCGCAAAACTCTCCGACGCGCCTCTCGTTGCGACCCACTCGAACGCCTATGCCATTTGTCCGCACTCGCGCAATCTGTCGGACAAGCAGTTGAAGGCGATCGGCGAAAGCAAAGGCATGGTCGGCTTGAATTTCGCCACCTCGTTCCTTCGCCCGGACGGCCTGCGCAATGCCGACACGCCCCTGACGGACATGATCCGCCATATCGACCATCTCATCGAACAGGTAGGCGTCGATGGCGTCGGCCTCGGATCCGATTTCGACGGTGCGACCATCCCGGCCGCCATCGGTGATGCGACGGGCCTGCCGAACCTTGTCGAGGCGATGCGCAAGCACGGCTACGACRACGCGACCTTGCGAAAGATCTGTTACGAGAACTGGATCGGTGTGCTGGAACGGACCTGGGGTCACTGAACGCACCAGAGATTGCGGTCACTGAGAAAAAGGAGCGATGGCGATCCACCGTTCCTGTTTCTCGATCGACTTGCGATGATGCAATCTCAGCGCTCGGCCTTTGCCGTCAGCGCAAAGAGACTGGCAAGTCCGCCGACGGCCAGCATCACGAGAAGGCTCACCGCGTTGATGGCCGGCGATGCGC
>NZ_JBFUKD010001070.1:0-782 GCF_056401005.1 Microvirga sp. P4_G7
ATATGGCCCTCGACCTCGTTGCGCGGTTTCGTTCGCAATTCACGCATATATGGCCCTCGACCTCGTTGCGCGGTTTCGTTCGCAATTCACGCATCAGGGCGTAGAGAAGGCCGAGAAGCGCAAGGTATTCGCGGCGTTTCGGGACGGCTCCGGTCACGGCTTCGACCGCGGCGCGTCCCGTGTCGGCGACCAGGGCCATCGGATTGGCGACGATATAGGTACCGACAGCAATGCCGCCGATGATGACGAACTCCCACGGCTGCCAAATGACGGCGAGATGCCCACCCATGGCGGCGAACCCGCCGAGGAGAGAGCCGATAGCAATCACTAAGCCGATGATGACGCCCAACGAACCAGCCTCACTTGCACTGTACGAGGCAGGAGATCTACGGAGTCAGGCTTGCGCGAGGCTGGAAGGGTCGGGGAAAGGTTCGGGCAAGCTCTGCGGCCTAGCACAGCAGGATCGAGGTGGGGTCCGCCATGCTGACGACATTCACAAACTACCAGCTGATTACCAGGGATTTGCAAAAATCCCTCGCCCGCACCGCGTCCGATCCCATCATTGCGCGGGATACGGCCTACTATCTCGAAAACATCGGAAATGTGAAATCGATCGACGATTTTCTCAAGGATCATCGCCTTTATAGTTACGCGATGAAGGCGCACGGCCTTGAGGACATGACTTACGCCAAGGCCTTCATGCGTAAGGTCTTGACGGAAGGCATCGAGGATAAGGCGAGTTTCGCCAATCGCCTTTCCGACGACCGATACAAGGCGTTTGC
>NZ_JBFUKD010001071.1:0-782 GCF_056401005.1 Microvirga sp. P4_G7
GCGTGACGCTGCTGCGCCATGTCATGGAAGAGGCGCGGACGGTCTTTCTTGCGAAAGCGACGCCCGACCGACAGGATTTCCTCACGTGGCCGGTCGGGGCAATGACCTTGGTCCATCGCCGTGGCGCGTTGCTCGACGTGTGGACCTTCGCCGATACCACCGCCTTCGTGCGCGCACCGGACGGCAGCGTCGCGACTGTCGGTGACGCACCGGGTCTTCGCCGCTTCGAGGTCGCCAAGGCCGACGAACTGCTGAAGGCGACCGGCGCCACGCCGGCCACCATCACTCAGGAGCCGCTGTTCCAGGCGTGGCTCGCCGAGCGTCGGCAACGGCAGAAGCACAACGCGGGTTTGGCCTTGCTTGGGCTTGATCCCAGCGCCGCCGACCGTTTGCGGCACGAGACGGTGTCTTGCGAGGACGGCACGGCGATCCTCTTGACCACCGACGGCTTCTCCGCGTTGGTCGACCTCTATGAGGCCATGTCGTCGCAAGAGCTCTTGGAGGCGGCGCTCGAATCCGGCCTCGAGCCGCTGGCGCGCAAGGCGCGCGAAATCGAGACGGTGACCGATCCGAGTGGACGCCTTTTTCCCCGGTTCAAACTCAGCGACGACACCACTGCGCTGCTGCTGCGCGCTTGATTCACTTTCTCAGCTTGCCCTGAAAAGCCTATTGCGTAGCGGCGGTTAGGGGCGCTTCTTGAATCAATGGACGACGACCGCCCATCTGAATCAGAGCCTCGATGCGTTTCTCGATGGGGGGATGGGTCGCGAACAGGTCCATGA
>NZ_JBFUKD010001072.1:0-780 GCF_056401005.1 Microvirga sp. P4_G7
ACCAGAAGCAATCCCGCTTCTTCTGGGTCATTCTCGGAAAGGTCGTCGACAACCAGGATGTCTATCCGAACGCAGACGCTCTCGCGACCGCGCTCAAGATCCGTCTCGGCTATGTCGACGGGCTGCAGCTCCTCGGTGGCGGCATCCATCCGGTTCCGAAATCCATGCGCGACATGGACCAGGAAGAGTTCACCACCTTCATGGACAAGGCGTGGCAGGTCATCGCGACCGAGGTCATTCCCGGTCTCGATGTCGACGCCTTGCTCAAAGAGGGTCGGATCGCGCTCGGAGGTTCGAAATGACCCAGGAGCGCCCGCGTCGCACGCGGCCGTCTGTGACCGACAAGCTGAACGCCTGCTTGTATCTGCTCGGCTTAGATCCGAACGATGTCGAGTGGGATCACAGCCCGCCGCTCGCGTTGCGTCCGGTCAACGATGCCGGAACGGACTACGTGCCGCCGCAACGCGATCCTCGGCATCTGGTCCCACTGTCTCGTTCTGCGCACAAGCTCAAAACAACCGGGCGGATGGGCGAAAGTCGTCTGAGCATCACCGGCAATGGCGATGTGTCGATCATTCGGAAATCAGATCGCCTTGCGAATGAACACGCCAACTATCGCGCGCGTCTCTTGGCGAAGGAGCCCGGAAAGCCGCGTCAGAAATCAGGCTCGATCCCGTCGCGTCCCTTTCCCAAGAACAAGCGCCCTTTCCGTTCCGGAGGCATCCCGTCATGACCCAAACGACACCGGTCCCGGCTTGGTTCAAGCGACTTCTCATCGTC
>NZ_JBFUKD010001073.1:0-777 GCF_056401005.1 Microvirga sp. P4_G7
CCGGAACGGCGAGATAGCTGCGGACGGGCAAATGCCAATCGGGCATCCCCTGATAAGGGGCGTTCTGACCGTAGCGCGGATCCGTCGTGATATCGTCTGAACGGACGACGCTCTCGCCGGAAAATGTTGGTGCGAACACTTTGGTGGTGCGAACGGACGGAACCGCCTTGAAGGCGTCGGGGGATGCTCCGGCCAATGCAAAGAGGTTGAATCCGTCCTGCGCGTCGCCGTCGCGTCTATAGAAGAACGCTCCGAACTGCGCCTTGGTCAATTCGACGCCGGCGTCCACCACATATTGCACGATGCGCTCGATATCGAGTTCCGCGGCGAGCGCGGTGGCGGTGCGATTGAGGATCTCGAGCGCGGCCGTCTCGGATTCGAGCTCGCTCGTGCGCTGCGCCACATCCTTTTCCAGAAGTGCCGCGTTGGCGGCTTGTTCGCGGAATTGCTGCGAGGCGATGGCCGTCAGCGCGATGAGGGCGAGGAGCGCAATGCCCGCGAATATTCCATAGATCCGCGTCTGCTGCACCCACGGTGCCCAATACGATTCGGTCGGCGCGATGACGCAGATATAGAGCGGGAAGGCTCCCACGTCATGGTAGGAGACGATGCTTCCCCTGCTCCGCGGGCCGTCGACGATGTACGTTCCCAGGAGTGGTTTGCTCGCGATTGCCCGCATGAACGGCTCGCTTTCGATGGGCGCGAACGAGACACCATCTGGTGGTGGGGGGAACTGTGCGAGCACGCGTTGGTCAGCAGCACGGAGCAGCGTGATCC
>NZ_JBFUKD010001074.1:0-774 GCF_056401005.1 Microvirga sp. P4_G7
GCGCATGGCAGGTCGAGGTCGTCAACATACAGTTTTGGCGGCGGCTTTTGGGGAACACGAGATCGTTGGGCACAGGGGTGGTGACGTCGCTCCACCTTGGCACGGGAAGCAACGAGCCTTTCGCGAGCGGCAGCCTACGGTTCGTGCCGACGGGGGCCTATGCGGCGTTGACGATCTTCGCCACGAGATCGGGTTCGGTCTCGATGACTTTCAGATAGGCCTCAAGGGCGCTGTCGGGAGCCGTGCGACCTTGCTCGAGGTCACGGAGTCGACCTGGGCTGAAATGGAAGCGTTCTGCGAACTTGGCCTGGCTCAACCCTGTGCGCTCACGGACACGGCGAACCGAACGAGCCACCACCATGCGAGCGAGCTGCTCGTCGCTGAGAGCCGAAGCATCCTCCGAGGGGAGCTCTGCCGTCTCCGCAATGCGGCTGCGCTGCTCGGCACTGAACTTGAAGGGTTTGGCCTTGGCGTCCGCCAAGGATTTACGGATCATAGCCATAATATCGACGCTCCTTATCTATGAGCAGACCGAACCGAGATGATGCGGCAAACATCTTGGCGCATCGTATAGGTGACGTGCAGAACGACGCCGTCGACCATGCCGATCACATTGAGGCGGACCTCGCCATAATCATGGCGGTCGTCCGCCGCCTCTATCCGGTTCGGATCAAGAAACACGCATATCGCCGCTTCAAACGGAATGCCGCGCTCAGCTTCGTTCGTGGCCGATTTGACGTCGTCCCAATCGAATGTTTCGGGCGCGTTCATGGG
>NZ_JBFUKD010001075.1:0-771 GCF_056401005.1 Microvirga sp. P4_G7
GGCCGGCGCTGTGCGCCACGGCCTCGCCAAGGCGCTCACCTACTACGAGCCCGAGCTTCGCTCGCCGCTCAAGAAGGAAGGCTTCCTCACCCGCGATTCGCGTGTGGTCGAGCGTAAGAAGTACGGCAAGAAGAAAGCCCGCCGTAGCTTCCAGTTCTCGAAGCGCTAAGCTTCCATCTCAGGGATGTTCAAAAGGGCGGCTCCGGCCGCCCTTTTTTGTGTCCGCCGATGATCGGATTGACAGGCGACAAGGCCAACCGCATAGAAACGGAATGTCGATCGTCCTGTTTCCTCTCCGACGTCGCCCGACCGCTCGCCTGTCGCGAGCGCGATGAGAGCTGTCCGTTCCGACGCTCGCGAGCCGCGCTCTCCGCGCGGCGCTTTTGACTTATAATCCTCGCAACTGCCGATTCCCGATGTCGCTCAAGCGCTCGGCAAACACGGATCACACGATATGGCTGCAACCGACACCATGACCGCCCAGAAGACCGGCACGGTCTTCATCGATGGCGAAGCCGGCACCACCGGGCTCGGGATTCGCGACCGTCTCTCCAAGGTCGATGGTATCGAAATCCGTAGCATTGCCCATGAGTTGCGCAAGGATCCTGAGGCAAAACGTGAGATTTTGGCCGGTGTCGATCTGGTCGTGCTTTGCCTGCACGACGATGCCGCTCGCGAGACGGTGAGTCTCGTCGATTCCCTGCCGGGAAAGAAGCCGCGCATTCTCGATGCCAGCACGGCCCATCGGGTCAGCCCCGGCTGGGTCTACGG
>NZ_JBFUKD010001076.1:0-765 GCF_056401005.1 Microvirga sp. P4_G7
GGCTTACGTCAACAACCCCGATCTGAACGCACAGAGGGCCAGCGTCCGGGCAACGGACGAAAACGTCGCCCAGGCGAAATCCGGATTTCGGCCCCAGGTGACCGCATCGGCCGATGCCGGCCGGAGCTACACTGATTTCGAGACGCCCTCATCGGGACGGCTGCCCAATTCGCGGGAAAGAGAAACTCTCAATCCGCGCGGCTACGGCATTTCTGTCGAGCAATCGATTTTCAACGGCTATCGGACCCTGAACTCGGTCCGGCAGGCGGAATCGAGCGTTCTCGGCTCCCGCGAGACCTTGACCAACAACGAACAGAATACGCTGTTCAACGCTGCCTCCGCCTACATGAACGTGTTGCGCGACACGGCGATCCTCGATCTGCAGCGCAACAACGTCGAAGTCTTGGAAGAGCAACTTCGACAGACGCAGGATCGCTTCAATGTCGGTGAAGTTACCCGGACCGACGTCGCGCAGTCGGAATCCCGTCTCGCCGCGGCGCGTTCGCAAGTCAGCATCGCGGAAGCCAATCTTCGGGCGAGTGTCGCAACCTATCGCCGGGTCGTCGGCGTTGAGCCGCGCCAGCTCGCGCCGGGACGTCCCCTCGACAAGCTGCTGTCGTCCAATCTCGATACCACCCTGAAAGTGGCGCTGACGGAGCATCCTGCCATCAAGGCCGCTCTTCATGCGGTGGACGTGGCTGAGATCCAGGTGAAGATCGAGGCCGGAGCGCTCGCTCCACAAGTCGGCGTCCGCGGGTCGGTGCA
>NZ_JBFUKD010001077.1:0-761 GCF_056401005.1 Microvirga sp. P4_G7
ACCCCGCCTCGTGCATGGGTTGAACAATCCCCCGCCAAGACTCCGCTCGCTGGTCGGCCTGCCGCTTGACCGCCTCGTTGCGCTTCATCGTGGCGTCCCTCATGCCGCCCAGTTTTACGCCTCTGGCCTTGGCCTCCTTGAGAGCCGCCTTCGTCCGCAGCGATATGAACGTTCGCTCCTGCTCCGCAAGGGCGGCGTAGATGTGGAGCTGGAACTTGTCCGCATGGGGCATTGAGGCGACACGGAAGGACAGCTTGGGATCGTCCATGAGAGACGCGATGTGAGATACCCTGCGACCGAGGCGGTCCAACTTTGAGACGAGGAGGGTAGCTTTGGTCTTCTTGGCGAGGTCGATGGCCTTGTTGAGTTCCGGCCTCTCGCTGTTCGTCCCGCTCTCTACTTCGAGAAACTCCCCAACGATCTCGAAGGGCGCTGGGCTGTACGTCGTCAGGTAAAGACCAATGTCCCGGTCTTGGGCTTCGAGACCCAGTCCGCTCTTACCTTGCTCCTCTGTCGAGACACGGCGATAGGTGACGTACTTGATCATGGTCAGTCGCTCTCAACGAGTGGTCGTTGAGCATGACTTACATAGGTCGTATCAAACGTCAACGGTCGTTGTGTGTGTAACAGTCCTTGTTTGGACCAGGGGCTGAGGGTGTGTTAAAATCAAACCATGGCAGGACCCCACCGATGTGGCCCGCCGTCTATAATGCTTGAGAATGAAAATTAGGATCGCGAGGATGCCTTGCGGTCCTTTTCTT
>NZ_JBFUKD010001078.1:0-760 GCF_056401005.1 Microvirga sp. P4_G7
GAGTTCAAGAGCTTCTTCCCCGACAACGCGGTGGAGTATTTCGTCTCTTACTACGATTACTACCAGCCCGAGGCCTACGTGCCGCGGTCGGACACCTATATCGAGAAGGAATCCTCGATCAACGAGCAGATCGACCGCATGCGCCACTCGGCGACGCGCKCGCTSMTCGARCGSGACGACGTSATCATCGTCGCSTCGGTKTCSTGCATCTACGGTATCGGCTCGGTCGAAACCTACACCGCCATGACCTTCTCCCTGAAGGTCGGCGAGCGCATCGAGCAGCGCCAACTCATCGCCGATCTGGTCGCGCTGCAATACAAGCGCATCCAGAACGACTTCGCCCGCGGCACGTTTCGCGTGCGCGGCGACGTGATCGAACTCTTTCCGGCCCACTTGGAAGATCGCGCGTGGCGCATCGGCCTGTTCGGCGACGATGTGGAATCGATCGTCGAGTTCGACCCGCTCACCGGCAAGAAGACCAACGATCTGTCGTTCGTGAAAGTCTATGCGAACTCGCACTACGTGACGCCGCGGCCGACCTTGCAACAGGCTGTGAAGGGCATTCAGGACGAGCTGCAACTGCGCTTGCGCGAGCTCACCCGCATGGGCCGTCTGCTCGAGGCGCAACGGCTTGAGCAGCGTACGCAGTTCGACCTCGAAATGATCGAGGCGACGGGCGCTTGCAACGGCATCGAGAATTATTCGCGCTACCTCACCGGCCGCAAACCCGGCGAGCCGCCGCCGACACTGTTCGAATATC
>NZ_JBFUKD010001079.1:0-759 GCF_056401005.1 Microvirga sp. P4_G7
ATTTCACACGCTCGCGGAAAGCGCCTTCCAGCACCTGAAGGTCGTTGCCATGGCCGACCGGGTCAAAATCGAGACCGGCGACGGTCTTACGCAGCGGGTTCGCGAACGGTTCGATCGCATCCTGCTCAACGGAGCGACGACATCGATCCCGGAGGCTGTCACAGGGCTACTGGGGCCAGGAGGTCGTCTCGTCGGGGCGTTGACCATCGAAGGATTTCCGCGATTGGTCCGGATCGACAGGCTGGAGGATGGCACGTTGCGCCAGGAGCTGTGGGGAAGCCTGCGCGTCTCGCCGCTTGTGAGCGGCGTTTCGACCACCCTTTGAGGGCCGTAAAGAAATTTTTCCAATAAGGTTACGAAAAACGCCGGCCCATCAACGCTTGCTTAACCTGAATCGACTTTTAATGGCCCCGTCGAGTTCGCGTTGCGTTGGGGTTTTCGGATGCGTAAGCCTGTGTTGTCTGGGCTTTGGGTGGCTGTGTCGAGGGTCGCTCTGGTTGGCTTGATCGGAAGTACTGCGGCTGCGTGCAGTACGGACACGATCCGTCTGGCGGAAAGTCCGTTCTCCAATCCCTTTGCTTCGAGCGAACGGATGGATAGCGAGCCGCAATCGACAGCCTCGACTCAGAGCTACAGCGCTCCTGTTTCGGCGGTTCCGACATCTTCAATTCAAGCACAAGCACTGCCGCCCGTGGGGCAGCAGCCGGTGCAGTTGTCGTCGTCTCCGAGTCCGGTGGCTTCTGGTGGCACGCGCATCAC
>NZ_JBFUKD010001080.1:0-757 GCF_056401005.1 Microvirga sp. P4_G7
GATTGGAACAAGCGACCAGGCAAGAACCGCGGCCACCGCGACAGTCTTGAGAATGATACGGGACAGGGATCTAGCTCGCATGGTTGGCAAACATGTCCTTGTACAAGCGGCGCAAGTACCACAACGCGAGGATGAGGGAGGCGACTACGAGGAGCCAGCCCGTTGCAGCCGCTTCCCCGAAGGCGTTGTATCGAAATGCCTCGAGATACAGGTAGACGGCGAGAACCTCGGTCTGACGAGCGGGGCCGCCCCCAGTCAAAAGCCAGACCTCGGAGAAAAGACGAAATGCGAAAATGTATCGAAAGAGCACGGCGATCAGGACTGCCGGCATCAGCAACGGCAATGTGACACGCCAAAACTGCTGCAGCGGTGACGCGCCGTCCACTTGCGCCGCCTCATAGAGCTCGCGTGGAATTGCAAGCCGCGCGGCATAGAGGATCACGAACGTGAACGGCAGATGCAGCCAAATGCTGAGCAGAGCAACCAGAATCAATCCGTGAGTCGAGTTGATCGCCCATTCGAGAGGAGGCAGTCCGAGGGCGGCGAGCGCTTGGCTTACGTAGCCGATATCGAGATCGAATAGGTAGCGCCACATCACGACCGCGCTCACCTCGCTGACGGCATAGGGTGCGAGAACAGCGGCGAGAAGCAACGGCATCGCGCGCAGTCCGCTTGCAAAARGCAGTGCCACACCAAGGCCGATCAGCAATTCAAGATGAACGACGATCAACACCACTATGACGGTGTTGCGTAGGGC
>NZ_JBFUKD010001081.1:0-754 GCF_056401005.1 Microvirga sp. P4_G7
GAATACGGTCAGCCGCATGACCCTGCGCACGATCTGCATGAAGTTCTTCACGATCATGTCGAACCGGCCTTGCAGCACCTCCTCTTCCGCCCGCTCGCCGCCGAGCAGCGCGACCTGTTCCGTGTATTCGCGCAGGCGTGCCAGCGAGAATCGATAATCCGCTTCCACCTGCTCCTGCTGGAAATAAAGGCGGATCAGCGGGCGGCCGATGACATGCGTCAGCCAAGTGCCCAGGAGCGCGTAGGCGATACAGACCCAGACCAGCAGCCCCGGCACCACGACGTCCGTGCCCGGAAGCGTGAACCCTTGCGACAATCCCCACAGGACTGCGATGAACRAAACGAGCGTCGCGCATTGATTGAGCAGGCCGATCGAGAGCGTATAGGTCTGGTCGACGTAGCTGTGAAGGTCGGACGCGATACGCTGGTCGGGGTTGTCCGTCTCGCGGCCCAGAAGCTGCATCCGGTAATGCGTTCCATCGCTCAGCCACTCGTGGACGTAGAGCCCGTTGAGATACGCGCGCCAACGGATGCGCAGGACGTATTGTGAGACGATTTCGATCATCGCGATGAGCACGTAGATCGTAACGAACGGCACGAAGACCCAAAGCAACTGATACCAGAACGCTTCCGGATTCTTCTCCTGGAGTGCGTTGTAGAGATCTCGCCCGAAGAAGCTCAAGCGTACGCTCAGAGCGACCTGGGCAAGATTGACGAGAATGAGGAAGGCAAGCAGGGCCGTGCCGATGCCACCT
>NZ_JBFUKD010001082.1:0-754 GCF_056401005.1 Microvirga sp. P4_G7
GTATAGGAGGGCTGCATATAGCTGCATATATAAGGCGCGCGCGTCGCGGCGATGAAAACCGGTCGTCAGGCGCGCTTCCCTTGATTTACAGGTGTTTGYGCCTCCTATGGGACGGGACGATCCACAGGCTCTCCCGAGCGCGATTCTTCCCCCTTGCAATGCAGGGGGAAATCGCTATGTATCCCCTCCCCGGCGCGGACGGCGTAAGCCAGTCAGTCACCGGGACTTCTCAGATCGCGCAACGGTCGGCGCCTCAGGCGAAAGCCTAAGGTCCCCGCCATGACGTCTGCGGAATTCGTGAAAGCCGGGTAATCCCCGATTTTTCATGCCGGCAAAGCACTCGTGTGTCTGAGCCCACCAAGAGCCTGAGTGCCCGAGACGATCCCGGGAATGCTCAAGGCTCCTCTGACAGCATTGGCAATGTTATTGAGCAACCAAACGGCTCAGTATTGTTTGAACGCAGGAGCGAATACGCTTCCGCGAACGGGCAATTATTGCCTAGTGCGAACCGGAAAGAAAAAACAACTTGGCTTCGACTAAGTTTTTTGAAATTCGGTGTTGACTTGAGGGAAGCGGGCCTCTAGAAAGCGGCCATCGACGGAGCAGGCGGCACTGAGGTGCTGGCGGCTCCGAGCTTCCCGGAAAAGCGATCGGTTCGAATTGGTTCGCCAATGCGATGATTGTCGATCCGGTTGAATTTGCGTCTTCGACAAGACGCCTGCTCTTTGACAAGTGAAGAAAGAAAGAGAAACGT
>NZ_JBFUKD010001083.1:0-751 GCF_056401005.1 Microvirga sp. P4_G7
ATCAAACCAGCGCATTCAGACGAGCATCGCCCGCACTATCGCCGCCCTTCGCGCATTGAGAGATGGCGTAACGGAGGAGATGCGAGACGCTGGCTACGCCAACAATCACGGCGGCGGCTACACGTGTGTTCCCGCATTCGAGGCAATGATTGACTGCATCCTTCCCAAAGAGAGCGGAGAGACACAGTGAAGGCAACATATCGAGAGGTTGTCGTTTACACCTCGGAAGAGTTCGACGCGGTTGTAAAGGAGACGGAAGCCGAGGGACTTAAGCTCGCCGTCATGAGCACAACGGGCCTCAAAGCGGGTACACGCCTGACGTTTCTCCCAGAGGAAGCGTTCCGGCCCAAAGAGAGCGGAGAGGCGCCATGAACCYTCAATCCGACATCGTAGGCCAGCTCGATGCGCTGATGCGCGTGATCCACGGCGACGAACAGAAAGCCATCGTCCGGCGCGCGAAAGACACGATCCGCGCGCAGCGGAACGCGATCCGGAAATTCAAGAGCGCTGCGAAGAGGCGAGACCAATGAGTGAGATCAAGAACAAGGGTGGATCTGCGTTTCCAGTCATCCCGCCCGTGGATGAGACCGGGCGCACGGCCATCGGTTTCCCGTATCCGGAAACTGGCATGTCGCTTCGCGATTGGTTTGCAGGCCAGGTGTTGGCGAGTGAGGCACTCGGCCACGCATATCACAACCGCCCCGAAATCTTGGCGAGCCGGGCATACGCGTACGCCGACGCCATGCTCGCC
>NZ_JBFUKD010001084.1:0-748 GCF_056401005.1 Microvirga sp. P4_G7
ATCCTGCGATCCGCAATCTCGATCAATCTCAGATCGGGCGCGTGCTCACCGGTGATGCCGAAGCGTTGCGGAACGGGCCGCCGATCAAGGCGATGCTGATCCAGAACACCAATCCGGTTTCCGTCGCACCGGAACAGGACGCGGTGAAACGCGGCTTCCTGCGTGACGATCTCTTCGTGTGCGTGCACGAACAATTCATGACCGAGACCGCGCTCATGGCGGACGTCGTTTTACCCGCCACGATGTTCATGGAGCACGACGATCTTTATCAGGGCGGCGGGCACCAGTATTTTCAACTCGGCCTCAAACTCGTCGACGCGCCAGGCGAATGCCGTTCGAACCACGAGGTCGTGCGCGAACTCGCACAGCGCGTCGGTGYCGTGCATCGCGGCTTCGACATGGAACCACGCGCGCTCATCGACTGGACGCTGCAAAATTCCGGTTGGGGCACCATCGAGAACCTCCATGAACAGGTGCAGATCGATGCGCAACCCGCGTTCCGCGAAGCGCATTATCTCGACGGCTTCGGCTACAACGACGGGAAGTTTCGCTTCAAACCCGATTGGACCAAAGTCCCGTCCAAGAATGACGGACCGATGGGGCCATGGGCCGATATCCCATCGCTGCCCGATCATTGGGCGGTGATCGAGGAGGCGACACCGGAACACCCGTTCCGGCTCGCCACGAGTCCCGCCCGTCATTTTCTCAATTCGACATTCACCGAGACGCCCACTTCAAAGGCGAAGGA
>NZ_JBFUKD010001085.1:0-747 GCF_056401005.1 Microvirga sp. P4_G7
CGATCTCGATGCCACCGATATCGATGGGGACGCTCTGACCTTCACCTTGGTGGATGCTGCAGGCACGGCGATCGACCACGCCAAGTTCGAGATCATCGTTGTCGGCGGAGTGGCAAAACTCGCTCTCAAGGCCACCGCGACGCTCGATCGCGAGGCCGCGAACCATTACGACCTGCGCATCAAGGTTTCGGACGGTACGGATCATGACTTCAAGGACGTGACGATCACGATCGGCGATGTCAACGACACCGCACCGACGGCTGTCACACTCTCGAACACCACCATTGCCCAAGGTGCTGACGCACACGACGCCGTCGGCGCCTTGACCACAACCGATCCTGATACGACAGGGACTCTCACGTTCCGCCTCGTCAAAGCCGACGGGAACGAATATGCGGCAAACGAGCACGATCCGCTCTTCGCCGTCGAGATCGTCAATGGCGTTGCCACGCTCGTCGTTCGTGCCGGCGTTACGCTCACTCAGGCAGACGTCGGCGATCATGCCCTCCGTGTTCGCGCCAACGACGGCGCCGCGGATAGCGCAATCCAAGATGTGACGATCACGGTATCAGACGTGAATGATGCACCGACGGTCGTCACGCTGTCCGACAACACGATCGACGAAAATTCGTTCGATGCTGTCAATCCAGTCGTGGTCGGCGATCTCGATGCCACCGATATCGATGGGGACGCTCTGACCTTCACCTTGGTGGATGCTGCAGGCACGGCGATCGACCACGCCAAGTT
>NZ_JBFUKD010001086.1:0-745 GCF_056401005.1 Microvirga sp. P4_G7
CAGTGCAGCAGTGACGCCGAGCGTCCCGCCGACGAGGATCGCCAGCAACATCGCGAGGCCGCCGAGAGTCATGGAAACCGGAAGGCCGCGGGCGAAAAGTTCGGCGACGGTAAAGTCGCGCAGAATGAAGGACGGTCCGAAATCTCCGCGCAATACCGACGTCAAGTAGAGCCAGTATTGCTCGATGAGCGGCCGATCGAGTTTGTAGATGCGGTTCAAATTCTCCATCACCTTCGCTTCGAGCGGTCGTTCGAGATCGAACGGCCCGCCGGGCGCCAGGCGTATGAGAAAGAACGAGATCGTGACGATCAGCAAAAGTGTGGGAATGGCCGACAGAAATCGGCGCAGGATATAAGAGAGCAAGTGGATACCTCCGTTGCTCCGGCGCTCGATCCGCCGATGCCAACGTGATGCGGCGAAAGACCGGGCGCGTTCTTTGATGGGCGAATGACCGAAAGCCGAAGTGGCTTCGTCCCTACGATCACACGTCGACACATTGAACTAGGGCAGAATGGAACTTGAGCAGAATGGTCCGCCGAAACATTCGAGTTTCGCCGGATCACGCTCAAGACGCGAAGGAAAAAGGGTGACCCGCTTTCGCGGACCACCCTTCGTTCGGTCTTATTGCTCTTTCGACAAGAAACGGCTCGGATAGACGCCGCGCGTGTTCTGGACGAAGCCCTTGATCTTCGGCGAGATCAGGTTGCTCTTGCCGTAGTACATGATCGGGATCCAAGGCATGTCC
>NZ_JBFUKD010001087.1:0-744 GCF_056401005.1 Microvirga sp. P4_G7
GTCATGGCCGGGCCCGTCCCGGCCACCCCGATCGGATGAGCGCCACGCCTCACGAAGCGAGGTCACCGGGACAAGCCCGGTGATGACAAAGGAGGGAGGGGTCGCAATCCTCCACCGCTGTCATGGCCGGGCCTGTCCCGGCCACCCCGATCGGATGAACGCCGCACTTCACAAATCGAGGTCACCGGGACGAGCCCGGTGATGACACCGAGGGGTGGGTTGGCAATCCTCCACCGCTGTCATGGCCGGGCCCGTCCCGGCCACCTCGATCGGATGAGCGCTGTGCCTCACGAAGCGAGGTCACCGGGACAAGCCCGGTGATGACAAAAGTGAGCCTCATCCTGAGGAGCGACGCAGTCGCGTCTCGAAGCCTCATCCTGAGGAGGGCCCAAAGGCCCGTCTCGAAGGACGAGGCGTCTTCAGCGAGCTCTGGACCCTCCTTCGAGAAGCCGCTGCCGCGGCTCCTCAGGATGAGGGTCAGCTGGACGAGCCCGGCGATGGCACCGGCTCAGCCGAACCCACATCGTCGCCCTCGGCGATGGGGAGAACGCGCAGCGGTTCGGCCAACCGCGCATCCTCGAACYGCGCCTCCCGCCACGACGCCACCGGCCGCGCATCCCGCGCGCCGACGACCGCAGCCCGCCGCGCCAGCCGGATCTCGACGATCCCGCGCATCAAAACCCACGCGACGCCGAACACCGTCAACGCGCTCATGACGATCATGAGCGCCTGGATCGGCTCGGA
>NZ_JBFUKD010001088.1:0-735 GCF_056401005.1 Microvirga sp. P4_G7
ACCATCAGGGGTGCGTGGTTTGGCAGCATCACGCCGCCGGAGCCGACCCTGATCGACTTGGTGATGGCTGCGATCTGTCCGATCATGATCTCTGGGGCACTGCTCGCGATCGACGGCAGATTGTGGTGTTCTGCCACCCAGTACCGCGTGTATCCCGCGTTGTCGGCGTGCCGCGCGAGTTCGAGCGTATTGCGTAGAGCGACGGCTGGCGTAGAACCGGCATTGACGAAGGACAAGTCGAGAACGGACAAGGGGAGCATTGAGCCAACTCGGAACAAGGACGGAGCGTCCATTCCGCAAGATAGGGTCTCCCCTGTGCAATTCACACCTCACTTGAGGAATGGCAGTCCTGCTACAGTTCGATTAGTCCCATAACGGAGAACTCCATGACTAGGCGTCGACAACTCGGCCGTTCAAGTCTCTCGGTTTCGCCCCTCTGTCTCGGCACGAACGTGTTCGGCTGGAGCGTGGACGAAGCGAACTCGTTCAAGATCCTCGATGCCTTTGTCGACGCAGATCTGAATTTCGTCGACACCGCGGACGTCTATTCCACTTGGGTTCCCGGCAACAAGGGCGGCGATTCCGAGACCATCATCGGCAAATGGCTGAAGGCGCGCGGCAACCGGGACAAGATCGTCCTCGCGACGAAGGTCGGCTCGGAAATGGGACCGGGCCAAAAGGGATTGTCCAAGGCCTATATCCGGTCGGCAGTCGAAGCCTCGTTGAAGCGTCTTC
>NZ_JBFUKD010001089.1:0-733 GCF_056401005.1 Microvirga sp. P4_G7
CGACTATCCTATGCCTTCGCGTTGGTGTCGGTCGCCGTCGGGATGGAGATGGATGGAAATACGATCCGCCAAGCCCGGTTCGCACTCGGCGGCGTGGCGCATAAACCTTGGCGAGATCCGGCCGCGGAGGCGGCGCTTACCGGACAAGCCGCAAGCCCGGACAATTTCAATCGCGCCGCTGACCTGGCGCTGCGTGGTGCTAAGGGGTTCGAGCACAACGCATTCAAGATCGAACTCGCACGCCGAACCATCATTCGCGCGCTGACACAGGCTGCACAGGGCACACCGCAGTCCCAATCCAACAAGAAGATCGCGTGAGGTGAGTGATGCCACGCGATCGCCCGACTGACCCTCATCCAGGCGACTTGAGCCGCCGTAGCGTTCTGCAGGGCGCCGTCGCCGTCGGGGTTCTGGGACAGGGACGCGCGGATGCGGCGGCGCCCACCGCAATTGCAGGCCAACAAGTAACCCATGCGAGCAAGCCAATGACTCCTTACATCGGCAGCCCGATATCGCGCGTCGACGGGCGGGACAAGGTTACGGGTGCGGCCAAATACGCTGGCGAGTTCAATGCACCGGGCCTTGTCCACGCCAGCGTCGTCGGCGCGACAATCGCTAAAGGCCGCATTGCCAGCATCGATATCGGCGAGGCCATGAAAGTAGAGGGCGTGATCGACGTGCTCTCGCATGAGAACCGACCGTCCATGGCCGACAACGACAAGGCCTACAAGGA
>NZ_JBFUKD010001090.1:0-732 GCF_056401005.1 Microvirga sp. P4_G7
TTCGATCGATCCCTTGCGAATGGTGTTGATGTCCAGCGGCTTCCCCGCATCAACAGTTCCGGCAATACCGACGTAGATTGCGGACCCGCCGTAGAGACGCGCGCGCTGCAAAGCGGTTGAGATTTTGTCCCGTACCCTGAGCTCACGCTCCGCGGTCTCCAGCGCCTCGATAGCGGCCTCATCGGTCTGCCAGTCCCGCCATTCCCGGGTCATATCGTACGGGACGATGTCGACGATCTTCCGGTTGAGCCAGTCCGACCGATACATAGCGTCGAGCTGCGGCCGTGTGAGCAGGTTCAGCGCATAGACGTTCGCAGTTGACTTGTCCTTTACGGTTCCGAGCCCGCTGATGAGGTTGACGAGAGTGTCACGTATCCAAGCCATCAACCGACCACGTTCAACATGCCGTATTGGCGTTTCGATATGAGCTGCCCGAACGCGCCAGAGGAGGCGTCGACCTGGTCTTTGAAGCTACCGCTGGGAAAGAGGCAGAGCTCGTCGAGATAGGGCTCGTTCCAATCGCCAGCGACGAGATAGACGTTGCCGGCCTCGCACTGTGCCGAGAACGGCTCTGCTCTCGTCACCTTGTCACCGCTCTCAGGCTCTGCATGGACGGTCCACCCAGCAAGGAGAGTGATCAAATCTTTCGCCTGTACCTTGCCGGCCTGTCCGGGATCTTAGGGCAGACTGATGCGAACGCTTTTGCCGTCGGTCGAGGCCGTTGCCTTGATC
>NZ_JBFUKD010001091.1:0-732 GCF_056401005.1 Microvirga sp. P4_G7
CAGTTGCTCCGGCTCAAGTGAAGGCGGCAGCTTCGGCTCCCGCTTCTACTGCCGCAGCACCCGCAGCACGTTATGTGGAAACGCAAGCCGTCGCCGCCCAGCCCGCTCCCGCAGCGGCCCGTCCTCAGGCGAAGGCTCCCGAGCAACGGCAGGCTCCGGCCTCTCCTGCACCGCGCCGCGAGGAAAGTGTCGCACCGCGCGATGCTGGCGCGGGCGCTCGCAGCGGCTGGTTGTCCGACCTTCTCAATCGCGCTTCACGCGATGAGCGGCCGGAACCCGCACGCACCTCGGGACGGCCGGATCGGTCTCGCGTCAACAGCCTGGAATCGCTGGATTCCATCTCGGTCGATATCGCGCGCATGATCGATCACGATGCGGCGGTCGAATTGTGGGATCGCTACAAGCGTGGAGAAAGCAACGTCTTCACCCGTCGCCTCTACACGATCCAGGGCCAGCAGACCTTCGACGAAATCCGCCGCAAGTATCGTGGCGACGCGGAGTTCAAGCTGACGGTTGATCGCTATGTCGACGAGTTCGAGCGCCTGCTCGCCGAGGTCTCGCGCGACGACCGGGACTCGATGCTGGCCAAGACCTACCTCACGTCCGAGACGGGCAAGGTCTACACCATGCTTGCTCACGCCAGCGGACGCTTCGACTAATCGCAAATTTCTAGCCGAGGAAAACTCAAACGCGGCCCCCGGGCCGCGTTTTTTTATGCGCCCGCGGTTGCAT
>NZ_JBFUKD010001092.1:0-732 GCF_056401005.1 Microvirga sp. P4_G7
AGAGCTGAAATGCGTCGACGAAGCCTTTCCGCGATTGGAGATCGAAGCGCTCGGCTACAACGTCGCGACCCTCGGTCAGAAGGCCTACAACGGCGTCGCAATCCTGTCGAAGCGTCCTCTGGAAGATGTCCGCCGCGGTTTGCCGGGTGACGATGGCGACGAGCAGGCGCGCTATCTGGAAGGTGTGATTTCGACCGCCAACGGCGCTGTTCGAGTCGCTTCGATCTATCTGCCCAATGGCAATCCGATCGGTACGCCGAAGTTCGACTACAAGATCGCCTGGATGGATCGGCTCATCCGCCATGCCCGCGGCCTGTTGCCCCTCGAAGAACCTGTCGTCCTATGCGGCGACTACAACGTCATTCCCGACCCGATCGATGCCGCCGATCCGAGCGCGTGGGTGAACGACGCGCTGTTTCAGCCGGAAACCCGCGCCAAATATCGCCAACTGATCAACCTGGGTTTCACTGATGCGGTCCGAGCCTGCAACGACCAGCCGGGGCTGTATACATTCTGGGATTATCAGGCGGGCGCGTTTCAGCGGAACAACGGCATTCGCATCGATCACCTGCTGTTGTCGCCGCAAGCGACGGATCGCTTGAAATCGGCTTCGGTGAGCAAGGAAGTTCGCAGCTGGGAAAAACCCTCCGACCACGTCCCCGTAATGGTCGATCTCGCAATTGACTGACGCAGGGTCAGGTCGAATTCAGCGTCGGCTTTGAAGATATTGTT
>NZ_JBFUKD010001093.1:0-723 GCF_056401005.1 Microvirga sp. P4_G7
ATCGTGCTCTGCGCCGGGTCACATCGCTCGATCCAGGTTCGGCCGAGGCTCGATGAGGCGATGCCGAGGAACGGGCGGGGCGAGTAGAGAGGGGCTGATTCGGTCACGCGCCCAGTCTAGCGACTAATTTGCGGGAATGAATCCCCCTCGCGGGCCCGAGCGAGTCGCTCAGAACACGTTACGATACTGGATGAAGCCGCTTCGGGCCGCGACTTTGTCGTAGAGCGCCTGGGCCGTCGCGTTCGATTCGTGCGTCAGCCAGTAGACGCGGCTGGCGCCGGCGCTCTTCGCGCGCTCGTAGACCGCTTCGATCAAGGCACGACCGACGCCGCGGTTGCGGGCCTCTTTCGCCGTAAAGAGATCCTGAAGATAGCAATAGTTCCCTGTGGACCACGTCGAGCGGTGGTAGAGAAAGTGCACAATTCCAAGAATGACGTCGTCGCTTTCGGCGACAAGTCCGTGAACGGGCTCGTCGTCGTCCGTCAATCTTGCCCAGGTGGACGCCGTGACCTCCGGTGCGAGCGTTGCTTGGTAAAAGGTCAGATAACCCTGCCAAAGCGGCTCCCAGGCCGTCCTGTCGGCGGGCCGTAGGGGGCGGATCACAAACGCGCGCGTGGTCTCGTTCATCGCTGTGCTCACAGAAGACTTTGCGCTAGTCGAGGTGGAACTTCGACAATTCGCGATGCTCGGCAAGGATGCGTCGCACCGTGCCCGTCGCAGAGC
>NZ_JBFUKD010001094.1:0-720 GCF_056401005.1 Microvirga sp. P4_G7
TCTTCAGCTTGGCCATTGCGGTGCAGAACCTGCTCTGGGGTCTGGGTCAGCCCTTCGCCGGCGCGGTCGCCGATCGGTACGGCTCACTTCGTGTTCTGTTCGTCGGCGCTATCCTCTATGCCCTCGGCCTTGTCGTGATGGCCTATGCGTCGACGCCCGGCATGCTCAATCTCGGCGCAGGCGTTCTCATCGGGTTCGGTCTTTCCGGTTGTTCGTTCAACCTCGTCCTGGGAGCCTTCGGAAAGCTCCTGCCGGAATCCTGGCGACCGATGGCGTTCGGCGCCGGCACGGCCGCCGGATCGTTCGGCCAGTTTCTGTTTCCGCCGATCGGAAACGTTCTGATCGACGCGCTCGGTTGGCATCAGGCCTTGATCATCTTCGGAGCGAGCGTTCTGCTTGTGCTGCCTCTGTCGTTCGCGCTCGCCACGAAGCCGAATGCCGCATCGACGGGTGGCGCCATCGCGGTTCCCGGTCAATCGATTCCGCAGGCGCTGATGGAAGCATTCCGTCACCGGTCCTACGTGCTGCTCGTCCTCGGCTTCTTCACCTGCGGATTTCAGCTCGCCTTCATCACCGCTCACCTCCCGGCCTATCTCAAGGATGCCGGGCTCTCCGCGTCCATCGGCGGCTGGACCTTGGCGGTGATCGGTCTCGCCAACGCATTCGGTTCGCTGACCTCGGGATGGCTCTCGACCCGCATGTCGAAGCGCTGGCTGCTGG
>NZ_JBFUKD010001095.1:0-719 GCF_056401005.1 Microvirga sp. P4_G7
CCCATAGGATGGGCGGCCTTTTATGGACTTAGAAGTCCATGCCGCCCATGCCGCCGCCGCCCGGCATGGCCGGAGCGGATTCCTTGCGCGGCAGCTCGGCGACCATGGCTTCGGTCGTGACGAGAAGGCCGGCAACCGAGGCTGCGTCCTGGAGCGCGGTGCGGACGACCTTCGCCGGATCGACGATACCGGCCTGAAGCATGTCTACGTATTCTTCGGTCTGCGCGTTGAAGCCGAAGGTCGGCGACTTGTTCTCGGTGATCTTGCCGACCACGATCGAGCCTTCGACACCGGCGTTCTCGACGATCTGACGGATCGGAGCTTCGAGAGCGCGCAGGACGATGTTGATACCGGCCTGGACGTCGGGGTTTTCGGTCTTGAGCTTCGCGACCGCAGCCTTGGCCCGCAGAAGCGCGATGCCGCCGCCGGGAACGATGCCTTCTTCCACCGCAGCGCGGGTGGCGTTCAGAGCGTCGTCGACGCGATCCTTCTTCTCCTTCACCTCGACTTCGGTCGCGCCGCCGACGCGGATGACCGCGACGCCGCCTGCGAGCTTGGCGAGACGCTCCTGGAGCTTCTCACGATCGTAGTCCGAAGTGGTTTCYTCGATCTGCGCCTTGATCTGSSCMACGCGYGCYTCGATGTCSTYCTTCTTGCCGGCGCCGTCGATGATCGTGGTGTTTTCCTTCTCGATGCGGATGCGCTTGGCGCGTCCGAGC
>NZ_JBFUKD010001096.1:0-716 GCF_056401005.1 Microvirga sp. P4_G7
GCATCGGCATACGCGAAAATGCGGCCTTGCAGCATCTTGTCCGGCGAGAAGCCGATGCCGGGCACGATGTTCGACGGCGAGAACGACGCCTGCTCGACTTCGGCGAAGTAGTGCTGGGCATTCCGGTTGAGTTCGAGAATGCCGACTTCCTGCAGCGGATAATCCGCGTGTGGCCACACCTTGGTCAGATCGAACGGGTTGTAGGCGGTCTTGTCCGCATCCGTCTCCGGCATGATCTGAACGCACACGCGCCAGCGCGGATAATCCCCCTTCTCGATCGCCTCATAGAGATCGCGCTGAGCGCTCTCGCGGTCCTTGGCGACGACAGCCTCGGCTTCGCGGTTCGTCCAGTTCTTGATGCCCTGGAGCGACTTGAAGTGGAATTTCACCCAATGTCGTTCGCCAGCATCGTTCAGGAAGGAATAGGTGTGCGATCCGAACCCGTGCACGAAGCGGTAGCTCTGCGGAAGGCCGCGGTCCGAGAACAGGATTGTGACCTGATGGAGGCTCTCGGGCGACAGGCTCCAGAAATCCCACATGGCCGTCGGGCTGCGCAGATTGGTCGACGGGTGGCGCTTCTGGGTGCGGATGAAGTCGGGAAACTTCAACGGATCGCGCACGAAGAAGACCGGCGTGTTGTTGCCGACGACGTCCCAATTGCCCTCTTCGGTGTAGAACTTCACCGAGAAACCGCGCACGTCGCGCTCGGCGTCGGC
>NZ_JBFUKD010001097.1:0-715 GCF_056401005.1 Microvirga sp. P4_G7
ACCCGGCGGCGTCGCAGGTGACGTTGCAACCACCCGATCCGGCCTTCCATCGGTCGAAGCCCGCGGCGCCCGCGGCGAGAGCGCCTCCCGCAAAGCCGCGTTGATTGACGATGAAGCCAGGATTGATGATCAGGTTCGTCCCTGTCCCAGCGGGCCCCTGGGACAAGCCGGAGGGGCATGTGACGAGACCGGACTTGGCATCGATGACGACGGCGTCGCGCCACGACGTTCCATCGGAGGAGACGCGGATCCTGTAATCGTCATCGCCGATGAGGCCGGTTTCGGCGCGCCCGCTGTAGTCATCCTGATAGAGTTGCGAAAGAACATGGGTGGGACCGCTCTTGTTGAGCAACAACCGAAGGTCACCGGTTCCTTCTTCCGCAAGCGAGCGTGCCATGAACAATGCCGCGTTCAGCTTGACCGCGAGACGATTGACGTCGTCCGCCTGCGTCCCGACACCGATCCGATCGAGATTGGCGAGTGCGCGCTGAAAATAGCCGAGATCCTGCCACGTGCTGCCGTCATAGACGACAATGCAATGTCCGGCCTCGACATAGACATGCCATCCCGCCTGTGGAACGAGGAAACGCCATATCCCGAGATCGAACACGGCGATCTCTTTCGCGTGTCCGAGGAATTCACCCGTCGCGTCTTCGCCGATCAGATAGCGGTCGCCATCCCCCGGTGTGGCGGGCGGGGACGTTCGGTTCTGCTC
>NZ_JBFUKD010001098.1:0-707 GCF_056401005.1 Microvirga sp. P4_G7
AGTCCCGCCAGCGCGTCCCACGAATTCATGTGGAGTTCGCAATAGGCATCCGTGCGCCCCGCGGCGACATAGGCAAGCGCAAGTGCGCCAGATCCGCCACGCCGAACGACGGCTCCGGCCTTCATGAACCGGTCGACCACATCCATGTAGTCGGTGAGCGGTCTGCGCGTCGACCAACCGATCTCGACGGACGCAGATCGGATATCCGACAGTCCGCTGACGCTGATGGGCTCACCGTTGAGTGTCGCACCGCCGCCCCGGATCGCGGCGAAAAGCTCGTCCGACATCGGATCGTAGATCACGCCGACTTGAATTTCGTTGCCCTCGACGAAGGCGATGGAAATGCAAAACTGCGAAATTCCGCGGACGAAGTTGGCGGTTCCATCGACAGGATCGACGACCCAGACCCGATCTTCGAACGAGCCACCGCCTTCTTCGCCGAGGAAAGCATCGCCAGGAAAGCTTTCCAGAAGGCGTTTCTTCACGAGCCGCTCGACCTCGGCGTCCGTTTCCGACAGATAATCCTGGTGCCCTTTGAAATTGAGCATCGAGAGGCCTGGGCGGCCGTTGAACCGCCGTTTGGCGTACGCGCCCGCTTCGCGTGCCACGGCGCAGGCGACGGAAAAGCGCAGATCCGGCTGAGTATTCGGTTCGAAGGCCTCGAGAGCCGCGCGTGCTGCCATTTGTGTCATTGTGGCCTTCTTAGG
>NZ_JBFUKD010001099.1:0-703 GCF_056401005.1 Microvirga sp. P4_G7
CGTTGAAATCGTGAGCGACGTTCAGAACGATCCGCGACTGGTAGAAAGAGCGCGCAAGGCGTGTGAGACGATCCTTGGCAAGGTCGTCATCGACTGCCGCGACACGCCGGGATTCATCGCAAATCGCATCGGTTGCCATTGGCTTGGGGTCGCCATGATCGAGGCGATCGAGATGGGTCTGGATGTGGAAGAGGCCGATGCGGCAATGGCGGCGCTCGGCATCCCCCGCACTGGCGCATTCGGATTGATCGATCTCATCGGCATCGATCTCGTGCCGCAGGTGTGGGGCAGCTTGATGCGGGCACTCCCGCAGCACGACGCTCTCCAGTTTCACGATCTGCCGGCCCAGCCCGTCATCAAGGCGATGATCGCCTCCGGCCTTCTGGGGCGGAAGACGAAGGCTGGCTTCTACCGTGTCGCGGAGGGACGGCGAAAGGAAGCGCTCGATCTGAGCACGCATCGGTACCGCGCCGAACGGGTCGTGGCGCCTTCCTCGCTGCCGGCGGGAGGGCGCGACCCGGTTGCACTGCTCGATTCGCCGAGCAAGAGCGGTGTTTACGCCTGGAAGGTCCTCGCGCTCGTCACGGACTATGCCGCCACAATCGCCCCCGACATCGCGGAGGACGTCGGCGCGATCGATAGCGCCATGAAACTCGGATACGCCTGGCGTGAAGGTCCCTTCGAGTTGGTGCAGCGATACGGT
>NZ_JBFUKD010001100.1:0-703 GCF_056401005.1 Microvirga sp. P4_G7
CTTGTCGAGGCTGAGGCCCGACTCATCGGTCGTACGCACCTTGATCTGGTGTGAAGTGGCTTGCTCGTAGTCGAGGAGCGCTCCACTTTTCACCAGGACGGTGTCGCCCTGCAGCATGAAACGACCRCCGGCATCGTCCAGCAGGCTATAGGTGAAGGCGCCTCCGTCCGGATCAGCCGTCGTCAGCGAGCCGACCCGGCTGCCGTCGGCGGCAAGTTCGGCGGCCGTCAGCGGCGAGAGTCCGAGGTCGACCRGTGCCTCGGCGACATCCGTCACCGTGACGGTCACCTTTTCGATCCGCGTCAGCCCGCCCGCGTCGGTCGTCTTGACGAACAGGTCGTACGAACCGACGGCAGCGTTGTCGAGCCCTGCCTTGACCACGATCTTGGCGGCATTCGCGCCCGTTCCGATGGCGAACCGCGCATGGCCGCCGGTGGGAAGAGCATCGCCCGCCAAGTTGGCCACGAGCGCATAGGTGTGAGTGTCGCCCGTGTCCGGATCGACAGTGGCGAGACCGGCCACGACGGCGCCGACGCCAGCCGTCTCCGAAACCGTGCCGCCCGTCACCACGAGGTCGGACGGCGCCTCGTTCACGTTCGTGATCGTGACGGTCACCTTTTCGATCCGGAACAAGCCCGCGGCGTCCATCGTCTTGACGTACAGGTCATGGGTTCCGACAGCAGCCCCGAGGCTCGCCTTGACC
>NZ_JBFUKD010001101.1:0-703 GCF_056401005.1 Microvirga sp. P4_G7
AGATTCGACGGTCCCGGCGTCGCCGGGACCGTTCGCTTTCTATAAGAACCGCTGCTGCCGAGATCTCAGCTTTCGCTCCACGGATCGCGCAAGAACGGCGCCAAGAAAAACACCTCCGGCCTTTATCGCGTAGTCATGAAATTGCCCATGGCGGCCAGGCACGACGTTCTGCAGCGCTTCGAGCAGACYGGCCAGTCCCAACGCGAGTAGAACGAAGCCCACATGATGGTTCGGGTAGCCCAGATAAAAGGCGCCTCCGATGATCGCGAACGCGACGAACCGCTCCAGATCCGCCGGCGCCGACGTTACCGGACGAAGGCCGACCGGCAGGAGCGTGAACGCGGCGATCGCAAGTACGAGCAACCAGGCAATCCAGCGGAAGACGGCCCGGACCGGCACTTTTGAAAGATCGCTTATCGCAGCCCCCCCTCTTTACATTCGTCGTTCACAACGGGTTCGTTTTGCAATGCCTGGTGCAAGAGACGCATCATGCCGTGACGGCTCATTTTTTCATTGAGAGAGCCGCAAGGTCCGGCATCGGGCCTTCCCCGCATGTCGCCGTAGCGACGACTGCGAGAACCGGCCGATTAGCCGCGTCCGAACCGAAATACCTCTTCAGCTTACTCCAGTAATATGACGTTCGCGTTTTCCAGAGCGGTTGATCGGGAAATGCACTTCCCTCGAAGAGATAGGTCAGGTGCTG
>NZ_JBFUKD010001102.1:0-696 GCF_056401005.1 Microvirga sp. P4_G7
GCTGTGGACGCCGCGGATCGGGATACCCGTCGCAGTGCTCGTTCCGTCGCCACCTGCGGCTTCCGGATGACCTGCCGTCCGGCGATCCTCCTTGAAATCCGGATAGACGGCGCGCACCACGTCGCCCGAGAACATTTCGCCACGCCCGACCGCTGCCAGGACGTCTTCGATCGAAGCGCGGGCGAGACGGGGCAGGGCGCCCTTCAATTTTTCATCGGACAACGCCCGCCCGCCGCGTTCGAATGCGCGTTCGAGGATCTGGCGCCCGAGGCCCGTATATTGCCGCCGCACCGCGGCGCGGGTCGCACGAMGGATTGAGGCACGAGCCTTTCCGGTGACGACGAGCGACTCCCAGGCCGCCGGCGGCGTTTGGCCCTCGGAGCGGATGATCTCTACCTCGTCGCCGTTCTGCAATTCGGTGAGCAAAGGCGACATGCGGCCGTTGATCTTGCAGCCGACCGCGGTGTTGCCGACATCCGTGTGAACCGCGTAGGCGAAGTCGATCGGCGTTGCGCCCCGCGGCAAGGCAATGAGACGCCCCTTAGGCGTGAAGCAGAAGACCTGATCGTGGAAGAGTTCGAGCTTGGTGTGCTCCAGGAACTCCTCTGGGTTGTCGCCTTCCGCCAAGAGGTCGACCGTGCGCCGCAGCCATTGATAGGCGCGGCTTTCGTTGGCGAGACGCGAGTTGTCGTGAAT
>NZ_JBFUKD010001103.1:0-694 GCF_056401005.1 Microvirga sp. P4_G7
GCCCCCCTGGTGCCCAGCGCCCGGGAGACGGTGTCGCTGCGGATCGATCGGGACGTGCTCGAGTTTTTCCAGCAGGACGGCCCGGGGTGGCAGGAGCGGATCAATGCCGCGCTCAAAAAAGCGGCCGGCCTCTGAGGCCTGTCAAACGCCACCGTAGATGAGCGACCGGTCTCTTCCCGCTCGCTTGGCACCGTAGAGCGCCTCATCGGCATGCGAGACGAGCGTATCCGCGTCGACGCCGCCATCAGGCGCGACCGAGGCGATACCGATGCTCGTCGTCACGAAACCGCTCGGCGTGGCGGGATGCGGCAACCCAGCCGCACGCAAAGCCTGGCGCACACCCTCCGCGACGCGAACGGCGCCGTCCGTGTCCGCGTTGGGTAGAACGATCGCAAATTCTTCGCCGCCATAGCGCGCCACGGTGTCGTCGGCGCTGCGCGTGTTCTCGGACAGCACGCGTGCGAAACGCCGCAAGACATCGTCACCCTTCTGGTGGCCGAACGTATCGTTCAAACCTTTGAAGTGGTCGAGATCCAGCAGCAAAACGCTGACAGGCTCGGCGGTCCGGCGTTGGCGCTGAACCGCGCGCTCGATGGCGTCGTCGAAGCTGCGGCGATTGTCGATTCCAGTCAGCGAATCGACCTCGGACAAGCGTGCCAATTCGCGGTTCTGACGCCACAGCTCGACTTCGCTC
>NZ_JBFUKD010001104.1:0-694 GCF_056401005.1 Microvirga sp. P4_G7
CACGACGATAATGCTCTCGACCTCCGGTCCAGAATTCTTCCTCGATCGACCAGACGTCATGATCCGTCATGAACGTATCCTCTTCCGATCATCGGCGGTCGATGCGGAGCGGCAGCATGAAACACAAGGCCGCCGCTCCCTGAATCAAGCCAGTTGTCCCTCACCGTAGCGAAGGCTGTTCGTCCACACCTGCTCGAGTCTGCGGAGCGTGCGAAAGGCGATTTCCAAATCGCGTGCTTCCTCGTCGTCCCGTGCAACGGAACGTTGGTAAGTTTCATCCATCGAGCGCACGAGTTCGCAGAGGGAGCGTCCCTTTTCGGAAAGTCGAATGCGTGCCGAGCGTCGGTCACGCTGCGACGCATTTCGATCGATGTATCCGGTGTCCACCAAGCGTTTCAAATTATACGAGGCGTTCGAACCCAGATAATGCCCGCGTTCGATGAGATCACGAACGGACAGATCGTCCGATCCGATCGTGAACAGCACCATGACTTGCGAAGGACTCAGATCGTCGACGCCGAGCCGGCTGAGATCGACCCGAAAAAGGTCGAGCGAGCGACGATGAACGCGCTCGATGAGAAGCAGAAGATCGAGATGCGTCACACCCGTCGAATCGGCGTTCGAATCGACAKTACGGCTGCGTGACAAGGGTGATTCCTGCGTTTGAGGAGGGTGAGGCACAAAGGGTGTGGGT
>NZ_JBFUKD010001105.1:0-694 GCF_056401005.1 Microvirga sp. P4_G7
CATCCTCTACGACCGGAGCACCGGCGTGGTGTCCTGGGACCGGGACGGCAACGGCAAGGCCAAGGCGATCGCCTTCCTCGTGCTCAAGAAGGGCTTGTCCGAAAAGCTCCTCGACGCCGGCGATTTCTGGATCGTCTAGATCCTCAAACGCTCCACACTGCGCCGAGGGAGACGAGGAAGGCGCGACGGGTTTCCACCCCTTCGTTGTCGGCCATCGCTTCGAAGATCTTCAAGCGCGGTGACGGATTGGGCAATGATGTCGCAACCATACTCTTCCGCGATCTCGCGCGGCGCCTGTTTCCCGAACACGGACGGCGCGGCTGTCGCGAACGGCGTCAGCGTGTTGGAGCGAATCAAATGGACGGCGTCTCGTCTTCATCCGGCGCCTTCGCCTGGATGGCGAGAGCGTGCAGACCGCGCTCGAAGGCGCCCTTCAGCGTCTCGTTGACAAGTCTGTGTCGCTCGACGCGGCCCTTGCCTGCAAACGCATCCGACACGATATAGACCCTGTAATGGGTCTCCCCGCCCTCGCGCCATCCCGCATGCCCATGGTGTTTATGCGACTCGTCGGTTACGGTGAGTTGCGTCGGTTGCAGGCGTGCCTGCAAAGTCTGCGTGATCCAATCCGTCAGGGTCATGGGACAGCGTAAGCCTTTTTGAACGGGTCTGCGGCGAAAAGTGTCGGGGCCTTGGC
>NZ_JBFUKD010001106.1:0-689 GCF_056401005.1 Microvirga sp. P4_G7
GAGAAACCGCGCACGTCGCGCTCGGCGTCGGCCGCTCCGCGCTCGCCGGCGACGGTGGAGAAACGCAGAAAGACCTCCGTCTCCTTGCCGATCTGCGAGAACAGTTTCGCCTTCGAGAAACGGGAAATGTCCTGCGTGACTTTGAACGTGCCGTAGGCGCCCGAGCCCTTGGCGTGGACGACGCGCTCGGGGATGCGCTCGCGGTTCTGGTGGGCGAGTTTCTCGACCAGCTGGTAATCCTGCAGCAGCAGAGGGCCGCGCGAACCCGCGGAGATCGAATTCTGGTTGTCGGCAATAGGCGCGCCGGCCGTGGTCGTCATGGTCGGTTTGGTCATAGCGAATCCCCTTTTATGAGGGGGCGACTTTCTCTCAGCGACTAGAATGAGTCTAATTCGATTGCCTGACTGACACCATCAGATTATCTGATCGTCATGATCACCGTTCGCCAACTCCGCTATCTCGCCGCCATCGCCGAGACGCGCCATTTCGGCCGCGCCGCCAAGCTCTGCCACGTGACGCAACCTGCGTTGTCCATGCAGATCCAGGACCTCGAACAGGATCTCGGGCTGCAATTGATCGAGCGCCGGCGCAACGCCATTTCCTTGACGGCGGATGGGGAGGAAGTGGCCCGGAGAGCGGCGTCGATCATCRCTTCCGTCCTCGACCTGCAAGACTTCGCGCGTCTGAAG
>NZ_JBFUKD010001107.1:0-686 GCF_056401005.1 Microvirga sp. P4_G7
GCCTTCAACATCGTCACGGGTCGAGATCCGGAAGCGGCCGCGAACTTCGGTCGGTCCGAGCATTGGGGCACCGACCACCGCTTCGACAATGCGGTCGAGTTCATCGAGATCGTCAAGCAATTGTGGGACAGTTGGGAGGATGATGCGCTCGTCGGCGACAAGGAGCGCGGTCTGTTCATCGATCCCGCAAAGGTGCATCGCATCAACTACAAGGGCGAGCATTTTTCCGTCGCTGGCCCGCTGAACATCGCGCGTCCGGTACAGGGCCAGATCCCGCTTCTTACGGCGGGCGCATCGGAACGCTCGAAGGACTTTGGTGCGCGTTTCGCGGATGTTCGCTTTGGAACGGCGCTGCACCTCGAGCCGGCAAAAGCTTATTACGCCAATATCAAAAGCCGACTCGCCGCCCACGGGCGCAGCCCCGATGACCAGGCCCTGGTCGCCGGCATCGCGGTCTATGTCGGGCATACCGCCCGCGAGGCACACGACAAGTATCGCGAGATTCAAAATCTTTCGGTTACGAAATACGATCTGACGGCGCTATCGGGGGCGCTCGGTGTCGATCTGACATCACATCGCCTCGATACGCCGATCTCGGACATCGAGGAACTCGAAACGCCAAGCGTCGACGCCCAGCGCATCATTGACCAGGCGAAATCGAGTTTCGGTTCGGATCAGATCACTAT
>NZ_JBFUKD010001108.1:0-681 GCF_056401005.1 Microvirga sp. P4_G7
CGGTATGATCCCGAAGATCGAGACCTGCATCTATGCCCTGGAACGGGGCGTCGAAGCGGTGGTCATCCTGGACGGGAAGGTGCCGCACTCGGTCCTGCTCGAACTCTTCACCGACCACGGCGCCGGGACCTTGATCCGGCGCGGCTAGCCCCCTTTTGCAGGCGGTTAACCCTTCTTATATTACACTGGATGGGGCCATCGGGCCCCATCGTCGTCTATAAGAGTGATATGAACGCCATTACGCCTGCCAAGGTTACTGAACTGCCCCCGATCGAACCGCGAAGCTTCGCGCACGTGGATACCTGGGTCTTCGATCTCGACAACACGCTGTATCCCCACACATCCAGGATCTGGCCGCAGATCGACGAGCGCATTACCCTCTACATCTGCAATCTGTTCGGTCTCGATGGGCTCTCAGGTCGGGAATTGCAGAAGTACTTCTATCACAAGCACGGCACGACCCTACGCGCCCTGATCGATGAATATGGAATCGATCCCTATGATTTTCTCGACTTCGCGCACGACATCGATCACACCGATATCGTATTGAACGACAGCCTCGGGACGGCGATCGAGAGCCTGCCCGGGCGAAAGCTCATCCTCACGAACGGCTCGCGCAAGCACGCCGAGAATGTGGCGAGGAAGCTCGGTATTCTCGATCATTTCGAAGACGTGTTCGAT
>NZ_JBFUKD010001109.1:0-680 GCF_056401005.1 Microvirga sp. P4_G7
AGTTTTCGACAATCGCGAGGGCACACTTCGGGATAGTTTCATCTCGATCGGCAACGGCAAAAACACGATCTGGAGCGGCGCTGGGGATGACGTCGTCGTCGGATCAAACGGCTCGGACTTCATTGACGCAGGCTCGGGCAACGACTTGGTAACGCTCACTATCGGAGCGTCAAACGTGCGGATCGATCTCACATCCACAGACGCTCAGGAGACGGGCGTCGGCACAAAGACGATTCTCAGTGTTGAAAACCTCTTCCTGATGGGCACGGGCGACGCCGCCGTCAAAGGGACGGACGCGGGTAACTTMATCGATAGCAGCGCTGGCAATGACGTCATCGATGGGGGCCTCGGGAACGATACGCTGCGCGGGGGAGACGGCAATGATACGCTGCTCTTCACTGGCGCCTTGGGTGCTCGTGCAGACCTCTCTCAGCAGGCCGTTTACCAAGTCACCGGATACGGGCTCGACAATTTCTACGGGTTCGAGAACCTCGCAGGCGGTTCCGGCAACGACTGGTTCACCGGCGATGCCAACGCCAACGCGCTGACTGGCAACGGCGGCAACGATACGCTCGACGGTGGCCTCGGCGACGACACGCTCGACGGCGGCACGGGGACGAACGTCGCGAAGTTTTCCGGCACGGCCGCGGAATCCCAAGTCGTCGACAACGGCGACGGCA
>NZ_JBFUKD010001110.1:0-678 GCF_056401005.1 Microvirga sp. P4_G7
GCCTTGTTGCGCAAAAGACGTCCGCGCGCTTCCGCCCACAGGGAGCGGCCGACGACCTCGTCTTTCAGCATTTCGGCGGGAAAAATGGCGCCTTCAACCATGGCGGACCTCAATCGTAACGGATGCGCGGATCGATAATCGCGTAAAGGATATCGACCACGAGGTTGAACAGGAGCACGAAGACGGCGACCACGACGACCGTGCCCATGACGAGGGTGTAGTCGCGGTTCAGCGCGCCTTCGACGAAATAACGGCCGATGCCCGGCAGGCCGAAGATGGTTTCGACGACCACCGAGCCGGTGAGAAGGGCCGCCGCCGCCGGACCGAGATAGGAAATCACCGGCAGGATTGCGCCGCGCAGCGCGTGCGTGACGACGATCGGCCATGGGAGTCCGAGCGAGCGAAGGGTGCGAATATGGTTCGAGCGCAGATTCTCGATCATCGCCGCGCGTATCATGCGCGCGACCACCGCGATCTGCGGTAGCGCGAGGACAATCACCGGCATGACGAGATTGAGCGGAGAACCGTTGTTCCAACCCGCAATGGGCAGCCAGACCAGAATCAGGCCGAACACGATCTGGAACACGGGAGCGACGACGAAGTTCGGGATCGTCAGTCCGAGCGCGCCCATGCCGGTCACGATGTAATCCGCAAGGCTGTTCTGACGCAGTGCAGCAG
>NZ_JBFUKD010001111.1:0-677 GCF_056401005.1 Microvirga sp. P4_G7
TCACAGAACGCCTCTCAACCGGAACGCCTCTCAACCGATGCGGATCGGGTGAAGGTGCTTGAGGCGGAGCGGGACGACCTGAACCGTGAAATCACAGACCTTCAATGGGCGTTGAAGCGGTCGGACGAGCGCGCCGAGATCGCCGAGCATTCCAACCTCAACAATCCCTGGGCAAATGCGGTCGAAATCGCTCAAACCGCAGAGGCTCAAGTCAAGAAATTGACTGAGGCGCTGAAGCCATTCGCCAACTTTCCCCGATGCGGCGCGCACGCGGGAGCGAAGTATAACGCGGACCCGGTTTATGCATTCGAGGGATATGAGCTGACGGTCGGCGACTTCCGCCGCGCCCGTGATGTGCTCGCCACGAACAAGGCGGGTGCGAAATGATTATCGTTCAGGAATGCGACTCGATTCTGGACATCGTTGGAGCAATTCGCGACGAGTATGTGTCCCGGCAGCGTGAGGCCCTAACACAGCTAGAGCTCCATGCCTCTCAAGGCGATGCGAAGGAGGCCTCACACTATTCGTGCGAAGCTGAGCGCCACGGAGCTGCTGTGTTGGCGTCCAGACGAATATTGGATTTGGTCTCCGCAAAGGTGGCAGCCCTGGAGAGCGCCCTTAGGGCCGAAGTTGCTATCCGGCAAGTGGCGGAACTGAAGCTCGAAGCCCTCGCCTCC
>NZ_JBFUKD010001112.1:0-677 GCF_056401005.1 Microvirga sp. P4_G7
GGCTTGGTGAAGGGTCTCTGACACCTTCGCCGCCGGAAGACCCCGCCTTGCCGGTCAGGGCCACCCCTGCTAACTGACGCGCAATCCATTTTGCGCCCATCTTTCAGCAGGACTTTGCCGTGTCCCGTCAGTTCATCTACCACATGCGTGGCCTCACCAAGACCTATTCCAGCGGGAAGAAGGTCTTGGACAATGTCCATCTCTCGTTCTACCCGGACGCCAAGATCGGTGTTCTCGGCGTCAACGGCGCCGGTAAATCGACCCTTTTGCGGATCATGGCCGGAATCGACACCGAGTGGGGTGGCGAGGGCTGGGTCGCGGAAGGCGCGCGTGTGGGCTACTTGCCGCAGGAGCCGCAGCTCGATCCGACGAAGAACGTCCGCGAAAATGTGCTTCAGGGCGTCGCGCCCCAGCAGGCGATCCTCGATCGGTACAACGAGCTCGCCATGAACTATTCCGAAGAGACGGCGGACGAGATGACGCGTCTCCAGGACGAGATCGAGGCGAAAGGCTTGTGGGATCTCGATTCCAAGGTCGATCAGGCGATGGACGCCCTGCGCTGCCCGCCGGACGACTGGGCCGTCGACAAGCTATCCGGCGGTGAGCGCCGCCGCGTCGCTCTTTGCAAATTGTTGCTGGAGCAGCCTGAACTGCTGCTCCTCGACGAACCCACCAAC
>NZ_JBFUKD010001113.1:0-675 GCF_056401005.1 Microvirga sp. P4_G7
ATCTACTACATAGATCTCGATTTCTTGTTCGGCTCAGAAAATGAACGCCAGCGAGCACGAAACGACGCTGGAGAGGCGTTCAATGCGTGCCGCTATGAAAATAAGTGCGGCGTAGAAACGCCATTCAACATCTCAGTTCTTCGAAGCGATGGATCCGAGGTACAAGGCGCAAAGCAACTCTTTGGGCCTCAGGGCCACTATGCAGTAATGTCTGGTGGCAAGACAAAAATGTCAGGAAGTTATAGTCGCAATCTCGAAACAATAGAACTTCTTCCCGGAAAATATGAGCTGGTCATAGAGCCCTTTATTGCTCATCAGGCCATAGAGACAGTTGAGCTCGAAATATCGGTCAGATTTGACCCCAACGAACGTGCGCTAGAGAAGTAACATGCCTATACTTACAATTCGTATCGCAGCCAAGGACACCCCATTAAAATCCGGAGGGACGTCGTACGCGGGTCATATGTGGTTTGACTTAGGCCAAGGCGATGGGTCGCCCACCAAATCATTTGGATTTGCGTCGAAGAACAGCGTCCCGAGGGGCGAAGGCAAAGTTTCAATTAATGACACCGAGAATTATACAAAGTCTGTATACGCGAAGTCGTTATTMATTGATCAGCGGACGTATGATCTTTTGCTTAAATATGGAGAAAACCCGGGCGCTTACGATTTTGA
>NZ_JBFUKD010001114.1:0-675 GCF_056401005.1 Microvirga sp. P4_G7
CATCCTGATCGATCGTGAACAGATGATAGCCGGCGCGGTGGTTATGCGTGCCGCCACGAGCCGAGGCGGACGGCGCACCGATCACCGGCACGGGGCCGCGCGGGCCAGTGAGATACGCCAGCGAACCGACGTGGTTGTGTCCGTGCAATATGAGCTCTGCTCCGACCCGCCCGATGACTTTCTCGAATGCCGCGGCATCCGTCAGGTTCCGGCCCGCGGTGGTTCCGCCCACATGGGGCGGATGATGGATCAAGACGATACGGAAGCAGAAGCGGTCTTGTCCGAGGTCGGCGAGGGCCTCTTCGGCCCGCTCCCGTTGCCGCCGCCCGAGGCGCCCGCTCGCGACGAATGGCAAGGTCGGGATCGCGGAAGACAGTCCGACGATCGCCACCGGGCCGCGTCGCCGCACGAACGGGAAGTCGCATTCGCCCCCACCGTCGTCCTTGGTCCATGGCGCGATCTCGCGCAGCAACCCTTCGAGAGAGCCGGGCACATACGCATCGTGGTTGCCCGGAACGAAGCTCACGGCGTAGGGGTCGCCCAGACCCTCGAGGAAGACGCGCGACGTCGGCCACTCGCTCGGCAATCCGATATTGCAACTGTCGCCCGTGCAGGCGATGTGGTCCGGCATCTGTAGTTTGATGTCGGCCACCAGGGCCGCCAGCAACTCCATGT
>NZ_JBFUKD010001115.1:0-675 GCF_056401005.1 Microvirga sp. P4_G7
CTCGTAGACCGCCTGTCCGGTCTGCTTGTCGAACCCGGTCTGCACCGTGCGGGTGATGACCTCGCCGCGCGCCTTGGCTTCCGACACCCGCGTGTTGAAGCCGTCGATGTTGCGCACACCGAGCTTCGACATCTTCTTGTAGCGATCCTCCATCTCCCGCACCGCCCAACGCAAGGCGATAATGGCCTTCTTGGGATCGGTGACGACGGGGGTGAGAAGATGCGGAATGCCGTCATAGACCGACAATTCCAACATCTTGGGATCGACCATGATCAGGCGGCACTCTTCCGGCGTGAAGCGGTAGAGCAAGGACAGGATCATAGTGTTGATGGCGACGGATTTACCCGAACCGGTGGTGCCGGCGACGAGGAGATGCGGCATGCGCGCGAGATCGGCGATCACCGGCTCGCCCCCGATGGTCTTGCCAAGACACAGGGGAAGCTTCTGCTTCGAGATCCGGAAATCATCGCTCGCCAATTGCTCGCGAAGGAAGACGGTTTCGCGAACCTCATTTGGCAATTCAATGCCGATGGCGTTGCGACCGGGAATGACAGCCACCCGCGCTGAGACGGCGCTCATCGAACGCGCGATATCGTCGGAAAGGGCAATGACACGCGCCGACTTGATCCCCGGAGCGGGTTCGAACTCGTAGAGGGTGACGACAGGCCCCGGATG
>NZ_JBFUKD010001116.1:0-670 GCF_056401005.1 Microvirga sp. P4_G7
GTTCCTCGCCTCCTCGGCTGGGACAAACAACGAATCGCAAGCCGTGTCGACGATCTCCTACAGCTCTTCCAGCTGGATCCCGCAACGTTTGCCAAGAAGTATCCGCATCAATTGTCTGGCGGTGAACAGCAGCGCGTGGGCGTCGCGCGGGCGCTTGCCGCAGAACCCAAGCTCCTTTTGATGGACGAACCCTTCGGGGCGCTCGACCCCGTCATCCGCAGCAAGGCGCAAGCCGATCTCCTCGCCATTCAGCGTCGCTTCAAGACGACGATCCTACTCGTCACGCATGACATGGAAGAGGCGTTCCATCTCGGTGACCGCATCGCGGTGATGGATCAGGCTCGCCTGCTTCAATACGGGACGCCGGCGGATTTGCTGACGCGGCCTTCTGAGGAATTCGTAGAGAGACTAGTCGGGACGGCGGAACGGCCGTTCCGATTGCTGTCGTTGACGAGGGTGGAAGATATCGTACAGCCCGGCTCGCCTGCTACTGGACAGCCTATCGACGGAACGATCAACTTGCGCGATGCATTGTCCGAGCTGATGTGGCGCGGCGAGAACGCACTTCCGGTGGCCGATGCCTCCGGTGCGATCATCGGCAGCATCAGCGTACCGGCGATCCTGGCTCATGGGCGGCCACCGATATGAGACTCGGACCGGTCCTGAAGTT
>NZ_JBFUKD010001117.1:0-669 GCF_056401005.1 Microvirga sp. P4_G7
GCTGGCGCCACACCGCGATCTGCTCGCCACTTTCGCAGACAAGGGCTCGCGCCACGGGTCCAAATCCATCGCAGATCTTTGGGCCGCGATTTTTCCGATGGTCCTGCCGCCGCCCACCAATGATGGCCTCGGCATCATCGCGCTCAACTCGAACGCCGATACACACTTCTCGTTCACCAATGCACTGGGTTTCATGCCAGCGGAGCAGGCACTGGCGATCGAGATCGCTATCGGCGCCTATCCGCGCGCGACCTGGGTTATCGCGCTTCACCATCACGTCGTCGAATATCCGAAGCCTGCAAAGGCATTGTCGGAGCGCATTGGAACCGCGTTGATCAATGGAAGCTGGTTCGTCCGCCGCCTTCAGCGCCACGCCAGCCATGCCATCGTCATGCATGGCCACCGGCACGTGGATTGGATTGGCAATTGTGGTGGGCTGACGATCGTCTCCGCGCCCTCGCCCGTGATGGAAGCCACCAACGACAAGGATAGCTACTTCTACATCCATACGATGGGAGTGGGCGCGGACGGAGCATTGAAGCTCCTCGCGCCGGAACGAATCATCGTCCCGGGTGCAGGCGTCGCTTGACCGGTCGGCGTTCTCAACTCAGGCGCTCGCCGGACGCGGCGCCACCGAGGATGTCCGCAACCCAGCGACTGGAGGGATGG
>NZ_JBFUKD010001118.1:0-668 GCF_056401005.1 Microvirga sp. P4_G7
CCCCAGGAGCGCTTGGGGCTCAACTTTGCGCAATCCCTCGCCAGAATTGGAATTCAAGCGCGCGTAAGGCTTGTCGATGAGGTTCAATATTGGCGACGCCTCGCCAATTTCGATTTCGACATGGTGCAATGGGTCTGGCCCGCCTCGGCCTCACCTGGCAACGAGCAACGCAATCGCTGGGGATCGGCGGCGGCCGTTCAATCCGGTTCACTCAACTATGCGGGCGCCGCTTCGCCCGCGATCGATCGCATGATCGACGCGATGCTGGAGGCCAAAAGCCGCGAGGATTTCGTGTCGGCGACGCGCGCCCTCGATCGTGTTTTGCTTTCGGGATTCTATGTCGTGCCGTTGTTCTACGTCGGCGATCAGTGGGTGGCGCACAAATCGGATCTCAAGCATCCCGATACCGTGCCGCTGCTCGGATCGCACATCGATTCCTGGTGGCGATCGCCTTCCTGAGTAGACCAAAAGACCCTGGCCGTTACTCTTCCGTTCATTTCCTGAATGAAACAAATCGATGCTAAAGGCGTTTGACGGCCACTCAGACGTTCATCGAAATCCGTTTAGGAATGATCATGACCGAGTTGGAGAAGGTTCTCGTTGTGGATAGCGGCGCGCGCGGAGCGAACGGCGCGCTGTCGGCGGAGCTCGCGGGTATGGGCTATGCC
>NZ_JBFUKD010001119.1:0-664 GCF_056401005.1 Microvirga sp. P4_G7
GGCCAAACCGCAGAGGATCGAGATCGGTGATGGTCAGGGCGTAGGCGACGAGAGAGCCGGCGCCGGAGCCACGGCCCGGCCCGACGGGAATGTTGTGATCCTTCGCCCACTTGATGAAATCGSCCACGATCAGGAAGTAGCCCGGATATTTCATCCGCTGGATGACGCCGACTTCGAAGGCGAGACGGTCGCGATAATCCTGCTCCGTCAACCCGGGCGCGGGGCCATGCGCGGCGAGGCGCAGATCGAGGCCGGCCTCCGCCTGTCGGCGAAGCTCCTCGCCCTCGTCCATGGCCGCCGAATCCCCGGTGCCGAAACTCGGCAGAATCGGCTTGTGGGTTTTGGCGCGTGTGGAGCAACGCAGTGCGATTTCGACGCTGGATTGCAGCGCATCCGGCAGATCGTGGAACAACTCCATCATCTGCTGACGAGTCTTGAAATGATGGTGCGGCGTCAGGCGGCGGCGGTTCTCGTCCGACACCAGGCGCCCCGCCGCGATGGCGAGCAGCGCGTCGTGCGCCTCGAAATCTCCCGGCGCCTTGAAGAATGGCTCGTTGGACGCAACGATGGGTAGACCGTTGCGGTCGGCGAGCGAAATCAATTCGCCCTCCACCATCCGCTGCTCGTCGAAGTTGTGACGCTGGATCTCGACGTAGAGTTGGTG
>NZ_JBFUKD010001120.1:0-656 GCF_056401005.1 Microvirga sp. P4_G7
GCAGGGGACGTCGATGCGGTGCCAGGAGGGCGATACACCGCACACCTGCGGCCGGGATCGCTGCATGTGTTCAACGCCGCAGGCCGTGCGGTTCGCGTGTAGATTTCCACCTTCTCCCGCTGAATTTCGCATGAAAACAAAGAATTTGAGAAAAAATTTCGGTAAAATATCTTTTATTTTCAATCCCTTAGGTGTTCAGAACAAACAGGAAACAATATCCACTCTCTGCTCGGAGAGCAGACAGTCTTCGTGGACGCGGGTAGGTTGATCCTAGTTACGTTAATAGGAAAGACATCGCCATGAGCCTCGATCTGGATCTCGACTCCGTTGGAGCCCTCACCAATTTTTCGGTCGGCACACTCGACGGCCGCGACGCGATGATGGTCATCGAACTCGCGACCACACCCGACGAATTCAGGCGGGGCATTCGCCACCAAATGCCTGTAGCGATGACACCCGAGCACGCCCGCGAATTGGGCGAAGCCCTGCTGATGGTCGCAGAAGCTGCAGGAATGGGCGAGACCCGGTCCAACAGCGTCAACTGAGCGAGCCCACCTGCATTCGTTGGTGATCTCGCATGCCAAGCCGCCGAGCGCCCCCTATGACCAAGTAGGAGGTGTGGATGCCCAAGCGAATTAAACTGAACACCGCTCGGG
>NZ_JBFUKD010001121.1:0-656 GCF_056401005.1 Microvirga sp. P4_G7
ATATCATAACGAATCACAGTTCTCTTAAAGTCAAGAGCCGACGCGCGCCACAAACAAAAAAGGCCGCCCGGAGGCGGCCTTTTCGATTTCGATGTGCCGGAGAATTACTCGGCTGCGGGGGGCAGTTCGCTGACCTTGGCCTGCGATTCCGAGCGTTTCTGCTGCAGGATCATTTCGTCGCGACGGGTCGCCACGGCCTTGAGCTGCGAATTGAGCGCGCCCGTGCCGGCCGGGATCAGGCTGCCGACGATGACGTTCTCCTTGAGGCCTTCCAGCGTATCGACCTTCCCGTTGACCGCCGCTTCCGTAAGGACGCGGGTGGTCTCCTGGAACGACGCCGCCGAGATGAACGAGCGGGTCTGGAGCGAGGCCTTCGTGATACCGAGCAGAACCGGCACGCCGACGGCGGGCTTCTTCTTTTCGGCGACGAGCTTCTCGTTGATTTCCTCGAGCTCGAGGCGGTCGATCTGCTCGCCCGTCAGAAGTTCGGAATCGCCACCTTCGGTGATCTCGACCTTCTGCAGCATCTGGCGAACGATCACCTCGATGTGCTTGTCGTTGATGAGCACGCCCTGGAGGCGATAGACCTCCTGGATCTCGTTCACGAGATAAGCCGCGAGTTCCTCGACGCCCTTGATCGCCAGGATGTCGTGCGG
>NZ_JBFUKD010001122.1:0-649 GCF_056401005.1 Microvirga sp. P4_G7
GGGCACCAGAGCGCTTCGAGCGGCACGCCGATGGCGCTCCCCGTAATGAAAGTCCGGATATCGTTGAGATCCCGCATCGATTGTCCGGCATGTGCAACACCACGACCCAGGGATGCAGAAACAGCGGCCTGAAGAACCGGCAGATTCAATCGGCGCAGCAACACGCTTCCCATCACTTGGAACGTGAGCGCGCGAACAAAATCAAGCACACCAAACAGAATGAGCCCGACAATCGCGATGACGACGAGCATCGCGAGCGTGTCGAGACTCTGGCTGTTCACGACTCTGTCGTGCACCTGCAACATGAACAACGGTACTGTTAGTTGCAGCACGTTGATGATGGCGCTGAGAATGCCTGCGTACACGAGACCACTGAAAAACGCCTTGCGTCCCTCGTGAATCAGATCGGCAGCGGCGCCCGGTCCGTGTGTTTTTTTCATTCTCGATGAACTCCGGTAGCCTGCGAATGGGTGCGAGGAACAAACTTTGCCCACGTTTGCCCTTAAGGATGCGCACCATCCTGCCTATGGACGATTATGAGTGCAGTTATAGGTTAGTTGCAAGAAACGTCACTTACTGGCCATCTGTGGCAAATAAAAGGACTACAAACGAAGGGTAATTCTTCTGGAAACGCTCCAAAAATAATTTG
>NZ_JBFUKD010001123.1:0-649 GCF_056401005.1 Microvirga sp. P4_G7
AGGAGCTTGGTCCCCTCCTCCGCCCAGAGCCGGTCGGGAGTCGACCGGGCCAGCAGGTCGACAACCCAGCCGAGGACAATATAGAGCGAAGCCTCGAAGAGGCCGACGACCACCGAGGCCACAAAGAGGATGATCAACCAGGACCGGATCGGCTTGAGATAATGCCAAGCGAAACCACTGACGCTTGCGGGAGGCGTCCGCGTCTCTTCGAACGGGGTGAAGGGATCGATCTTCTTTTCAAGCCAGTGAAACATTCTCGGTCCGAATCTCTTTTCGCCTGCCGCGTCGTTTTGCAAATCCTGATACCATGCCCTTGACGCAGCCTCATCATCCGAGGAAGACGCTCGGATGCCACGCCTTGCTCTCTACCAGCCCGATATTCCACAGAATACGGGAACCATGCTGCGCCTCGCCGCGTGCCTCGGCGTTCCCGTCGAGATCATCGAACCGGCCGGGTTCGACGTGTCCGACCGCCACTTGAGACGCTCCGGGCTCGACTACCTCGATAAGGCCGCGATCACCCGGCACGTGTCCTGGACGGCATTCGAGACCTGGYGGCGCGTCGGCAACGGACGCCTGGTGCTTGCTACCACCAAGGCGGCGATCCCTGACACGGATTTCGCCTTCGAACCGACGGACATCATCATGC
>NZ_JBFUKD010001124.1:0-648 GCF_056401005.1 Microvirga sp. P4_G7
CCAGGAACTGCGTCCGAAAAGCGGGCAGCCCATCACGGCCCTTCAATCCAAAATAGGCGGCCGTGACGGAACCGCCCGAAACGCCGGAGACGAGACCGATCATGTCGGTGATGCGGCGCGGGCCCTGCGCGGTTCGCACATGATGGCGGTCGAGTTCTTTCAGCACGCCGTAGGAAAACGCGGAGGCACGCATGCCGCCGCCAGAGAAGGCGACGCCGACGAAGGTCGATCCGAATTGTTCAGCGTCGAGCGGCCAGTTGCCTTGGTGCGCTGCTTTGACGAGGGGCTCGTTGATCGGATCGTTGAATACGCTTCCGCCACATCCCGTGACCAACAGAACGAGGACGCCGACGAGAGCCCAGCGCCTGATCGGAGAATGACGCAATTCCATGATGCCCCCGGAAAGACCCGCATGAAATACGATGAAGCGGATAAAGTCTCAATAGCGGGGGAATCCAGTCGGAACTGGAGCAGTAACCTCGCGGTTAGATTTCAAGGAGCAGAATTCGCCTTTCTCTTTCGGAGGAAAATCATGGCGACTTCGGATTTCATCCGCCAACTCGAGGGCTACGGCCTGACAACGGCTCAAATCCTCTACCGCCTGCCTGACCATCCACGATTGCTGCAGACTTACATCTGGCAGGACTA
>NZ_JBFUKD010001125.1:0-641 GCF_056401005.1 Microvirga sp. P4_G7
CCGATCAACACATTTCTCGATGCTCTTGCCGGCGCAGCGCTCGCAGCAGGTCTTCTCGTCGTCGGAGCGGGGCTGGACATACGCCGCCTCGCCAGACCTAAGGCGCCGCACATGATCGCGAGCGCGCTCAAGCTACTCGTCATGCCGTGCATCGCCGTGGCATTGGCGAAGCTTCTCGGCGTCACCGGCTCCGATGTCACCACGACTGTGATCGCGGCGTCCGTTCCCTCGGCGAGCGCAGCTTACGTCCTGGCGCGACAACTCGGCGGAAATGCCGGGCTGATGGCGGAAATCCTGACGCTACAGACGCTTCTCGCGATGGCCACGATGCCGATCATGATGACCATCTTGCACTGATCTCATTTTGCAATCTGTAGTTATGTATACGTTATTGTATTAACTTTGGTTGTAGTGCTATCTAGGGTCCCGAGGTTGGATAACCCCTGATCTGTCATGCCCAAACGCCTTGAGCGCCCACCCCATGCTCCGGCTCAGCAATTTCGCAACTACAAGTCGTCTGCGTTGGCCGAGGATCCGCGGGAGACCGCGCGCTATATCGGCGAGTTCGCGACGGAACTCTCGTCTCTCGCCCGACAGGCAAAGCTCGACCTATTGGCCTATCTCCTCGACATGGCGAGGCT
>NZ_JBFUKD010001126.1:0-638 GCF_056401005.1 Microvirga sp. P4_G7
ATCGAGTGTATGGGGGTTGGTCGCGAAGATGCGCTCCTTCAATTCCTTGTATTCGAAGCGCAGCGAATCGAAATGCTCGGAATGATGGCTGATGAAACGCGTGCCGATTCGCCGGCTCGCCTGCGCCTCCGAAGTCGCGATGGGCACCGCGCTCATGATGCCGCTGGCGAGAATCCAATTCCTGGCGTTCACGGAMATGCTCTGCTTCGCGACTGCATCCTTGAAGTCGTCCAAGGAACCCTTGGTCGCTCCGAACGGAATGATCTTGCCAAGAACAGCCGTGGGCAATCGTGCAAAGGAAAATTCGCGAGAGTTTATTTCGTCGAGAATGTCGTTGACGGCGCGTGGGATCGACGCGCGGTGATGCATGAACTCGCGCCAGGTCTGTTCGAGAAGGCGAAGCCCCGGAACGTTCGGGAGAAAGCCGATGAGGCAAAACGCGGCGAGGATGGGAACCGCTTCGCTCGTGATCTTGTCTTGCCAGCCTGGCACCATGAGCGGCAATGCGGAGCGACCGACGACGCTCAAGCAGACGAACATGAGGACGAGGCCGAACACGTAGACGATCCACGCGATCAGGAAATTCCGCTCACTCGTCAGTTCGAAGGGAAGCGCCCGTCCAATGACGTTGCTGGCCG
>NZ_JBFUKD010001127.1:0-634 GCF_056401005.1 Microvirga sp. P4_G7
GGATCAGAGCTTGGGACCGCAGGGCGCCCCGCGATCAATACATCGCCGCCAGGATCGCTATGTTCCTTCAAGAGGCCAGATTTCGACGATACCGTGGGCAACCGCGCAAGGTGATCCGGAAACGAGTTCGATCGCCTCCTCGAGATCGCGTGCTTCCACGATAGCGAAGCCCGCAACGGGTAGGGACGACGACAGGAACGGGCCGTCCTCGGTCACAACGCCAACGGCATCATGGTTGCGGACCTGGACCGGCCTGCCCGCGATGGCCATGAGGGCGCCGCGTCTTTTCAGCTCTTCATCATGGGCATGTGCGGCATTGCGGATGTCCGGCGCGATGCTGTCATAGCCGGCCTGATCGCCATATCCAATGGTCACATACTTTGGCACTCTTTCGCTCCTTCCGGATATAAAGCCACATCGTCGGTTTGAGTTCCTACCTTGGCATCCCGACACAGACCGCCCAGTAAAAGCGAACAAACGACGTTAGGCCTAAGATCCGGGCCTCCCTTGAATGTTCTTATTTCGTTCTCATTCAGAAAGAGAGTCAATAGGGGGTTAATCACCCCTGCGACAGGTTGAATCACATAGGACGAATTCGCGATTCAGTTGAATCAGATAGCGAACCGGCCCATTT
>NZ_JBFUKD010001128.1:0-633 GCF_056401005.1 Microvirga sp. P4_G7
CCTTTAGGCTCGCGCCCTGGACATGCGACAGCACCTCCCCGACCGTGACGGTAAGGAAGGCATTGATACGACCAATGCCGGTCGCTGTAGGAGGGGTTCTTAAGCCCCGGAGCCAATGCTCAGCTCCGGGATCGACGTAACACTGGAAAGACGGGGAGGGTCAATCTTGACTGTCATTCCGCGACCGGCATCGGGGCTCTTGCTCGGTTCGCCCCGGAACGACAAGAGATTGCGCTGTATCCCTCCCTCCGCCGTCATGGCCGGGCCCGTCCCGGCCACGATGGGATAAGCGCTGTGCCTCACGAAGCGAGGTCACCGGCACAAGGCCGGTGATGACAACAGGGAAGCGGGCGACCGGGAACGACAAACGTGGCGCGAAGCTTGAGCGGTAGACGCAAAGATTTCGCGCCGCAGCAACGAATGCCTTCGACTCGCCATACTCGTTATGTCAGATTTACGACGTCGAAGATTGGACAGGAGGGATCGACATGCCTTTGCTGAATCATCTGACCGAACTCCAGAGGAAGCATCAAGCTCTTAAACGACAAATCCAAGATGCTCTCGCCCACCCATCGACAGATGATGTCAGACTAGCGGATCTCAAACGAAAAAAGCTGCTGCTCAAGGATGAGA
>NZ_JBFUKD010001129.1:0-627 GCF_056401005.1 Microvirga sp. P4_G7
ATGTCATCGCGGACGCCTGCGCAACCCTTGCGCCAGTTCTCGACATTTTGGTTCTCAACGCTGCGGTGCAGATCCGAAAGTCGTGGACGACGATAGAGCTCGAAGACGCCACAACACAGATCCAAGTAAATCTGCTTTCGTCTCTGGCATTGATGCAGACTTTCGTACCTTCGATGGCGACGCGCGGATGGGGCCGCGCACTGATCATCGGGTCGATTCAAGAGAGGAAGCCGCATCCTGAGATGGCAGTCTACGCCGCGTCCAAAGGGGCCCTGGCGAATTTGGCGCAGAACCTCGCGAAGCAGGTCGCGGGGCGTGGCGTCACCATCAATACGCTATCGCCGGGCGTCATCCTGACGGAGCGCAATTCCCAGGTGCTCGCCGATGTTGATTATCGCGAGAGCGTGTTGTCCAATATTCCCGCGGGGCGATTGGGRCAGCCGGCCGACTGCGCCGCGGCCGCACTCCTGCTGTGCTCGGATGCAGGAAGTTATATTACCGGCGCCAATCTTCCGGTCGATGGAGGAGGACGTCTTGTCTGAGCGCCCGCCACTACTCGCGGTGAACGGCCTTTCGGTCGGCTTTGAAGCCCGAAGTGACATGATTCCAGTGGTCAGGGACGTGTCC
>NZ_JBFUKD010001130.1:0-625 GCF_056401005.1 Microvirga sp. P4_G7
CATGATGGTCCGATATCCTGAAATTTGCGAGCGAGGCGCCGGCACGTTAGCAGGCGCATCGTGGCGGCAAAAGGGCCGTTGCCGCAGGTCGTATCGGGGCTGGATCGCGCTCGATTGGTTGACTTAACCGGCGTGAAGGCCTACCCGCCGGGGCTCAAACACGCGATGTGAGAGCCCATGACAACCCCCAAAAGCCCCGTTCTCGTCGAAGGCATCAAGCCTTTCTCCGGGCGCTACGACCTCATCCTCTGCGACGTCTGGGGCGTGCTTCACAACGGCGTCGAGGCCTATGCGGCGGCAAGTGAGGCTCTGACGCTCTTTCGCGACAACGGCGGCCGTGTGGTGCTGGTCTCGAACGCGCCCCGACCCGGGGCGTCGGTGGGTACGCAGCTCGACGGTTTCGGGGTTCCACGGACGGCCTACGACGCCATCGTGACTTCCGGCGACCTGACGCGCCTCGCCATCGAGGAACGGGCAGGGCAGGTCGTGCATCATATCGGCCCCCAGCGCGACATGCCGATGTATGACGGTCTCGACGTCAAATTCGGCGCGATTGCGGAAGCGGACTATGTGGTGTGCTCCGGTTTCGAGAACGACGAGCAAGAGACTGCCGAAACCTATCGCC
>NZ_JBFUKD010001131.1:0-623 GCF_056401005.1 Microvirga sp. P4_G7
GCGTGGCTGACGCGTGGCTGACAGAAAAGGGGCAGGGCTGATGACGGACCTTTCAGAGACGCGGCTGCAGGCCCTGAGCGATCGCCTCGACATCTTCGTTGCGCGAATTGACCGGTACGCATCTCTCGCAGAGCGGCGCCTTGCCGAGAGCAAGCGAGCGGCCGAGAACGGGGACACGGATCGAAGCGAACAACGGGCGCGCGCCTCGTTCAAGGCGGCGGGTATGGCAGACCTATGGCGCGGCCGGGCCCAGGATCTCGAGCGCGAGATCGACGGGTTGCGAAAGCGGCAAGGCGCGTTCCTGTCCGAACGCGAACGGCTTACCGAGGCCGCGACCCGGTTCGTCGATCGACTGAAAGCGACGGCCGGCGCGAAGCCACCGAAGATTCAGAAGCCGCTGAGCGAGAGACAGCAACGCAAGGAGAAAAAGCTGGAGCGCCTGATTCAACAAGGCGAGCGAGCCCGGACCAAGGACCACGCCTCTGCGAACATCGTCTATGATCCGCGGCTGGCATCGGGTCGCCGGGAATTCGAAATTCAGAACCTCGGTGGAAGCAAGCGGGCGCGGGCCAACCCATTCAAGAAGCTCTTCAGGAACCCGGCAGAGGCCACCACCGAGCGCG
>NZ_JBFUKD010001132.1:0-621 GCF_056401005.1 Microvirga sp. P4_G7
CAGACATCCACTCAGTGCTTTCGAAGACATCGAGCTGGTTRTAGACTTTGATCTCCTTCACTCCTGGATCGTCGGGATCGCGAGTTCCTGGCTCGCGCGTCCATTTACCGACGTGGATCGTGTGGTTTGCCATGAGTTTCATATTCACTCCTTGTTCGTTGAGGGAAACCAGAATGCCCGGTCGTCAAGGGAGAGACCGGGGAGCGAGACGGCCTTGGCGAGATCCTTTAGAGAGTCGCCCGGCAGCAGCTTCGCTGGCACGACGCGCGTCCGAATATCGGATCGCCACGGGCCATCGCGATCATCGGCGCTGGGCGGCGTCTCACGCACCTGATTCAATCGATTGACGTAGACGACGTAGTCCTGCGAGGTCTCTTTACCATGGGTCGCAGGGCGCGAGCGAAGCAGCTCGTTCGGTGTTTCGACACTCGATTCCAATGCCTGCTTCGTGACCGTGTCCCAATCCTTCAGAAACGTTGCGATCTTGTTTGCGGGATCCGAGTACTCCGCCTGCGCACGTTCGATCAATTTCCTCACGGATTTGCGCGCTTCTTGTTGTCGAGCCAAGAAACGCTCGCGTTCCTCGCGCATTTCTGCTGCTTGCATCGCCTCGTGCAATGG
>NZ_JBFUKD010001133.1:0-620 GCF_056401005.1 Microvirga sp. P4_G7
GTCGGGAGCCGTGCCGTTCCACCAATGTTTGGGAAGCACGAGCAATTGGCCCATGATTTGCGGCAGTTCACGATTGCCGGCCTGATCGAAGGTGAACATGATCTCGCGATCGCCGAGCTTTTCGGCTTTGGTCACATTGCCATAGTAGAACGCGTAAGTCGGGCTGTTCTCCTTCAGGACTTCGAAGGAGAAGATCACGTCGTCGGCAGTGATCGGCTGCCCGTCGTGCCAGCGCGCCTCAGGACGCAGGCGGAACTTCACAAACGAGAAATCGTCGGGATAGGAAAAAGCCTCGGCCAGAAGGCCGTAGGAGGCACTCGGTTCGTCGAGAGCCGCTTCGGTCAAGGTTTCGTAGAGCAGACCAAGGCCCTGATCCGGCGTCCCCTTCACACCAGCGATGACGATGTTGAAGCTGTCGAACGTGCCCTGCGCGCCAAGCCTGACACGACCGCCTTTCGGAGCATCGGGATTGACGTAGTCGAAATGCTTGAATCCGGCGGGATATTTCGGTTGATCCAGGAGGGCGGAACCAGGCACCAAATGGACATGGTCCCGAAACGGCCAGACGCCTCGCACCCCGGAGACGCCTCTTGATCCGCTCGATTCTGTCCGGCCTCTTC
>NZ_JBFUKD010001134.1:0-620 GCF_056401005.1 Microvirga sp. P4_G7
GTCCTGTCCCGTGCCGCCCGACAACACATCCTTRCCCAAGCCGCCCGACAGCTTGTCGTTGCCGGCATTGCCCTTGAGCACGTCGTTGCCGGCCAAGCCCGTGAGGACGTCGTTGCCCGCCTCGCCCGTCAGCGCATCGCCRTTCGCCGTGCCCACGAGCACGAGCGGGTTGGTYTCGACGACATTGGCGACATCGAACGTGAAGACCTGCGASGCCGTGAGGCCRAAGACATCCTTGGCGGTCACAGTSAGGCTGTAGCTGGACKTCGTTTCGTAATCGACGGCGCCGGTGAGAACGAGGTTGTTGCCRTCGATGCGGAACGGTCCGTCGGTGSCGGCGAGGCTGTAGGTGAGYGCGTCGCCATCCGCGTCGGTGGCGCGCAGCGTGGCGATAATGGTGCCCGCCAGCGCGTCTTCCGCGACYTGCGCCTGGGACAGCGCCAGACCAGCCGGCGCAGCGTTCCACAACGCCACGCTCGCGTCGGCAAATTGCAGCACGCGGACGTCGCGCACGAGATCGGTGCCATCGGGTCCGGTCACCGTGAAGGTGCCGTCGCCGTTGTCGACGACTTGAGATTCCGCGGCCGTGCCGGAAAACTTGGCGACGTTCGTCCCCGTGC
>NZ_JBFUKD010001135.1:0-619 GCF_056401005.1 Microvirga sp. P4_G7
GTCGATGAGCGATGTCCCGGTTCTCAAGGAGGGCGAAAAGGCCCACCATTATAGAACGCTCCTTTGGCCTTATGCCCGCGGCTCGGAACTCGCGCTGTTTCCCAATCTCAATGCCGTCGACCCGGTCTGGCGCGCACTCAATCGCGATGTCCGTTTCAGACGGGCGCTCTCGCTCGGCATCGATCGCGAAACGCTGAACAATGCGCTGCTGTTCGGTCTTGGGACCGAAGGCAACAATACGGTGGTGGCGGAAAGTCCGCTCTACACGACCGACCTGCGCACCATGAATGCCTCCTACAACCCGGCCGAGGCCTCGCGCTTGCTCGACGAGGTCGGACTGACGAAGCGCAACGGCGCCGGCTATCGCCTTTTGCCGGACGGCCGCGAACTCGAGATCATCGTCGAGACCGACGGCGAAGGCAGTTTCATCGTCGACGGATTGACCTTGATCAGCGAGTTCTGGCGTGAAATCGGCGTGCGGCTGTTCGTCAAGCCACAAGATCGGACGGTTCTGCGCAACCGGTCTTTCGCAGGCTTGACGGTCATGGTCGCCGCGCAAGGGTTCGACAACGCCATGCCGACCGCCATCATGCCGCCGACGGAACTCGCGCCCATGCGT
>NZ_JBFUKD010001136.1:0-618 GCF_056401005.1 Microvirga sp. P4_G7
CGGTTAGACCCTGCTTGAGTGATGTCACTCGCCGGAATGCTTGGAAAGCAACGTATTGGTGAGGAAGTTTTCTTAGCGTGCCACAGCGCACGACGCGGCTAAACACATCATTTATAAGGATGCTGCGAGCGCCTGGTACTGCGATGCCGACGGCCCCTAGCCTGTCGGTTCGCAGCAAATAACGATGCTCGCGAAGTGTCCGAGTCTGACATACGAGGACCTCTTCGCGATCCAGCGCGCTCGATCGACTTCGGACCAACGCGTTGAGATCGGATCACGTCTCTTGAATACGCAGCAGATCGACAGTCTTCTGAGAGGCTCTACCGTCTATCATGAGCTCTTGGACGGCCCGCTAGAGACTCACGGCAAAATACCATTCTATTTCGGAGAGGACGGGCGGGTTGCAGCACGCATGCCGGATGGGCGTATTCGAACCGGGATTTGGAAGGCCGAGGACAATTGTTGTCGAGTCGATTGGGACAACGGCCTCCACAACGTTCGGATGACGATGATGACATTCGGCGGCGCGATCCTTGTGAGCAATGCCGATACCGGCATCATCCGATATACGATCGAGCGGATTCTTCCCGGTGACTCGGAAAGCCTGCTGAAGAGTCG
>NZ_JBFUKD010001137.1:0-618 GCF_056401005.1 Microvirga sp. P4_G7
GCGTTCGAGAGCAGATTGAACAAAATCTGACGGATGCGCTTGCCGTCGGCGACAAACGAGCCGATGTCGTCGCGCGCTTCGATCCTGACCGTGAGCGAGGCTTCCGCGAGCCGGTCTTCCAAGCCCCGCAGCGCGGCGTCAATGGTCGAACGGATGTCGACGATTTCCGGCACGAGTTCGAGGGAACCGGTATCGATCGAGGCGAGGTCGAGAATGTCGTTGAGAATCGCCAGCAACGATCCGGACGAACGCACGATGTGATCCGTGTAGTCGCGCTGGCGGGCGTTGAGCGGACCGACGGACTCGTCGCCGAGGAACTGCGCGAAGCCGATGATGTTGGTGAGCGGCGACCGCAGCTCGTAGGACACGTGGTGGACGAAATCGTCCCGCAAACGTGACGCCCGCTCCAACGCGTCGTTTCTTTCGGTCAGTGCGCGCTCCACGTTCACGCTCGCCGTTACATCCGTAAACGTGAGCAGCGTCGCGCCGTCGGGCAGCGGCTGCGCTGCGCAATCGAGGGACGAGCCGTCCTGGCGGTCCATGCGACAACTGACGCCGAGGCGGGCATCGGCGAGACCGGCGATCGCGCCGCGGATGTCGATCCATGGCTCTTCTTGC
>NZ_JBFUKD010001138.1:0-618 GCF_056401005.1 Microvirga sp. P4_G7
GTCTTCCCATCGTCGAGGGCTTATCGCTGAAGGATGATCCGCGATTGAAGGATTTCGAACCCGCGCTGCTGATGAGCCACCTCGTCAGCGCAGAGGAGCCGGAGAACGAGATCAACGCGCGACAGATCGCGGCATTCGTTGCCTTGCGCAAGGCTCTGCCGGGCATTCCGGGTTCGCTCGCCAATTCGTCCGGCACTTTCCTGAAAGATATGCCCTGCTTCGAGCTGGCGCGGCCGGGCTATGCCATCTACGGCGGCAACCCGACGCCGCACCGCGACAACCCGATGCAGAATGTGGTGCACCTCGAGGGGAGCATCATCCAACTCCGCTATGCCCTGGAAGGCGAGACGGCCGGATACAATGCGGTCTGGACCGCATTGAGCCGCCGGCGATTGGCGACGATCTCCGTCGGCTATGCGGACGGGTATCCGCGCTCGGCGGGCAGCACGAACACCAATGTCGGCGACGCGGGCATCGCGATCGTCGCAGGAAAGCGCTGCCCCTTCGTCGGTCGGGTGTCGATGGATCTCATCATCATCGATGTGACCGACGTACCCGAGGAGGCAGTTCAACGGGGAGACCGGGTGATCCTGATAGGCGACGACCTCAGCATCGACG
>NZ_JBFUKD010001139.1:0-617 GCF_056401005.1 Microvirga sp. P4_G7
GGATGGTGGATTCCTGACCGCCGTGCTGGGTCGCCGAGGAGGTGAAAACCGAGCCGACTTTTCCGACGAGCTTTCCTTGCGCCCACAGACCGCCGGTCTGATCGAGGAAATTCTTCATTTGCGCGGTCATGTTGCCGTAGCGCGTCGGCGTGCCGATGATGATCGCGTCATAATCCGGAAGTTCATCGACCGTGGCGATCGGCGCCTTCTGATCGACCTTGTAGTGGAAGTTCTTCGCGACCTCCTCGGGTACGAGCTCGGGCACGCGCTTGACCACCACTTCGGCGCCGCCTTGCTGCGCGCCTTCGGCCACAGCGTATGCCATCTGCTCGATGTGACCCCAGCTTGAATAATAGAGGACGAGAACCTTCGCCATGTCGATCTCCGAATCATAAAAATCCCCGCAAAAGCGGGGCAATTGGGCTAGCTTAGGGAATTGAGGGTAATCTTTCCCCCATGCAAATTAAATGATAGCGTTGCCATAATATATTTGCGTGGATGCAAAGTATGAGTCGATTTCCTCACCTCGCATGGGACGATTTCCGCTTGGTGAAAGTGATTGCCGAGGCCAATGGGCTGACCGGCGCGGCCGAACGACTCGGCGTCAACCACTCCAC
>NZ_JBFUKD010001140.1:0-613 GCF_056401005.1 Microvirga sp. P4_G7
CGTCCTGGCTGAGGCGAAAACTCGAACCTGTCAGGCAACCCGGATTGTCGTCGCCTTGATGGATCGCGACAGCTCTGCCGGGGACACCGAGAAGACGGCGTTCGGTGTTCCGGCTGCAGCCCAAACGACCGCATGGGTCATCAGATCCTGATCGATGAACGTTGCAAGCGGCGTGTCGTGGGCGAAGGGCGGAATACCGCCGATCGCAAAACCGGTCCATGTTCGCACGGCCTGGGCATCGGGCCGGGTCAAGGCTTCACCAATCGCCCCGGCAACGCCCGATTGATCGACACGGTTCGCACCGGATACGAGAAGGAGATACGGCTCGCCGCTCGTCTTGCCTTGGAACACCAGCGATTTGACGATTTGACCGACGGCACATCCGCATGCCTGCGCAGCCTCTTCGGCCGTCCGCGTGGAGTGCGGCATTTCGCGAATCTCGATCGCCAGACCGAGGCCGCGTGCGGCGTCGTGAACCCGACGCGCTGACGCTGGGAGGTCATCGCTCATCACATGTCCGATCCCTGGTTGACGGGTTTTGTCGGAGCCCCGAGGGACAGCATCCCCATACCACCGAAACTGTTGTCCGCCCGCAGACCGCGGAGTTCGGCGG
>NZ_JBFUKD010001141.1:0-611 GCF_056401005.1 Microvirga sp. P4_G7
GAATTGTGGAGGAAGCTGCGGCCGTTGATTTCGGCGTCGACGCGTCCGGCAATGAGATCGAGGTTGATCTCTTCGCTCTTCTGGTATTCTCGGATTTCCGCGACATCCTTGAAGTAGCTCTTTGCAAACTCGGCGGAGACCGACGCCGTTTGAACGCCGATGACCTTTCCTTTGAGCATTTTCCGCATTTCTTCGATCTTTGCCGGGGCGTCGGCGCTCGTCACGGTCAGTGTTCCGTCCTTTCCGGGTAGTGCCTCCAGCGGGCTGCCCTTCAAGGTGGCGAAGACATTACCGGTACCGCCGTAGGGGATGGAGAAGCTGATGACTTCCTCTCGCTTCTTCGTGATCGACATGCTCGCCATGATCACGTCGAATTTACCGGCATTCAACGCAGGCAGCATGCCGCTGAAATCCTGCACTTCAATCGAACATTTCAGCTTCATCTTGTCGCAAAGAACCTTGGCGAATTCGACTTCGAAGCCTTCAACCGTTCCATCGGATTTCGAGAGGCTGTAGGGCGGAGATTCCCCGTCTGTGGCGATCCGCACCGTCGCCGGGATCTCGGCTCGGACAGAGCCAAAAGTCAGTATTGCGAGCGAGAGACCGAGGGC
>NZ_JBFUKD010001142.1:0-611 GCF_056401005.1 Microvirga sp. P4_G7
GCCTTGGGCACGCTCTGCGTCATCGGGTTTGAACCCCACGAGATGAGCCCGGCGCAGCGGGAAGCGGTACGTCGATTAGCGCAACAAGCGATGTCTCAGCTTGAGCTGCGACGGCAGCTTCTCGAGCGCGACGAGCTCGTGGCCGAGATCTCTCAGGCAAAGGCCGCTGCCGACGTGGCCCGGGAGCGCTCGGACCGGCTTCTCAAAAACATCCTGCCGGAATCGATCGCCGAGGAACTCAAGGCGCATGGAAAAGTCGAGCCGCGCTTCCACGATTCCGTGACTATTCTTTTTGCGGATTTCAAGGCGTTCACGCGCCTCACCGAAACCCTCGATCCCGCCGGACTGATCCGGCAACTCGACCAGAACTTCGCGCGTTTCGACGAGATCGCCGAAGCCAATGGCATCGAAACCATCAAAACAGTCGGCGACGCGTTCATTGCCGCCGGTGGTTTGCCGGAGGAGAATCGCAGCCATCCGATCGATACATGTCGGGCAGCGTTGCAGATGCAGAGTTTCATTCGCGACTCTAATCGACAACGCGAACGGCTACGCTTGCCGCCGTGGGAGCTGCGCATCGGCATCAACACCGGTCCGGTCGTCGCCGGGAT
>NZ_JBFUKD010001143.1:0-610 GCF_056401005.1 Microvirga sp. P4_G7
TCCGACTTCACTCTCGATTCGGGTTCTTTCTCCAGAGATATCATGGAGAAAGGTGCGGTTTGCGACTGGAAACCTTCGCTGTGAAAGGTTAAAGGAGCGCTGCACGTCATGCCTTCGCCTTAATCGGCAAAGATTCACTGTCTCATTGAAGGTCATCGAAGTAACAAATCTTGCGGCTCGCGCGATGCTGGCCGACCTTCCGATTGAAGAGGAATAACCACATGTCATTCGCGACTCGAATCGCGAGCCTGAGGGGCAATCGGGGCCTGGTTGCGGCCATGGCGCTGATGCTGACCGCGTCACCTGTTTTGGCGCAGACGGCTCCTGCAAGACCTGCCGCTCCTGCGGCTCAAGCTCCCCGCCCCGTCGCCCCTGGCGCGGCTCCTGCAGCACCCGGCGCCGCTCCCGCCGCTCCTGGAGCGGCACAGGGCCAAGCGCAAAGCACCGGCCCGATGGTCGTTCAGGTCAAGCCTGAGCCGTCACAGCCGGAATGGACGAAGGTTTGCGGCAAGGACCAGGGCACCAACTCTGAAATCTGCTACACGACCCGCGATTTCGTCTCCGATCAGGGCCAGCCGGTGCTGGCGGTTGCTCTTTATGACGTCAAGGG
>NZ_JBFUKD010001144.1:0-606 GCF_056401005.1 Microvirga sp. P4_G7
ATCGGGTTCCGGAAAGACCACGGCCGGCCGGTGCACGCTGCGTCTGATCGAGCCGAGTGCGGGCCGCCTGATCTTCGACGGCGTCGATCTCACCACGCTGTCCGATCGTGAAATGCGAACCTATCGGCGGCGGATGCAGATCGTGTTTCAGGATCCGTATTCGAGCCTCAATCCGCGCCTGCGGGTCGAGGAGATCATCGGTGAGGCGATCGATACGCATGGACTCGCGAAGGGAAGTGCGCGCCAGGATCGCATCGCCGAATTGTTGGTGCGAGTGGGACTCAATCCCGATCACGCCAGGCGGTTTCCGCATGAATTCTCCGGCGGTCAGCGTCAGCGCATCGGCATTGCGCGCGCGCTCGCCGTCGAGCCGGATTTCATCGTTGCGGACGAGCCGGTATCGGCGCTCGACGTCTCGGTTCAGGCTCAGGTCTTGAACCTGATCCAGGATCTTCAGCAGAGTTTCGGCCTGACGATGCTGTTCATCGCGCACGATCTGTCGGTCGTCGAATACCTCTGCGACGAGGTCGTCGTGATGTATCTCGGGCGCGTGATGGAACGGGGGCCGAGCCGTTCCCTCTATGCGCGGCCGAGACATCCCTACAC
>NZ_JBFUKD010001145.1:0-604 GCF_056401005.1 Microvirga sp. P4_G7
GCGGAAGGCGCCGGCCTCGACATCGTCCCAGGTGACGACATGGCGCTCGATCTGAGCCCGCATCTCGTGGAATTTCAGGATCGGACCGGCGAGAAGCTTGGGAAACAGAAAAACGAAGAGGAGGTAGTCGACGACCGAGCGCGCGGGCGCGGATACCCGCCGGTACACGTCGACGATGTACGTGATCTTCTCGAAGACGATGAACGATATTCCGAGAGGAAGAAGGATGTCGGGCCGCGGCAGCCCCATTGCGCCGAAGAGAGCCTGTAAATTCTCGACGAAGAAGCCAAGATACTTGCAGTAAAGAAGAAGTCCGATGTTGAGCCCGACACCGATCGTCAGTGCGATGCGCCGCGTTCTGTCCGAGGGGGACCGGCCTATCCAGGCCGCAAGTGAGAAATCGACGAGCGACGAGGCGAGAACCACGAAGACGAAGTGCGGCTCACCCCAGGAATAAAATGCAATGCTCGTCAGAACGAGAAAAAGATTGCGATAACGTGACGGCAAGACGAAGTTCGCCGCAATCACCGCGGGCGCAAAGAGGAACAAGAAAATCGTCGAATTGAAGGGCATCGGTCAACTTGAAATTGCTGTGCCCGTTTAT
>NZ_JBFUKD010001146.1:0-603 GCF_056401005.1 Microvirga sp. P4_G7
TCGTTGACCATCGTGCGGATCCCCTCCCCGTTCATGGACGGATACCGGTGAAGATAGGGTTCGATGGCAGCGATCGTCGTTTCGCAATCTTCAGTGGACATGGATGCCAAGAGCGCTGTTGAACCCGCACCCACGCCAAGGGGGCGCCGTTGTCCGACCTCGACCGGTATGACGCGGATGACCGATGAACCTTCTGCCTTGTCGAGGCAAATGGATTCATTTCCGCTGCGACCCATCAAATAGGTCGTGACACCGGTTTCCATGGCGACGGATTCGACGATCGGACGCCAGCGCAGGATCGACATCGTTCTCCCAGCGGCGGCGAGGCCCAGCTCCGCAGTCAACTCGCCGACTGTGTAACGTTTGGCATCGTCGCTCTGGGCGACCAGTTGCTCATCGACGAGGCACTTCAGAATGCGATGAGCGGTGGAACGCGAAAGCGCCATGCTCTCCGAGACCTCCCGCAGCGTGGAGCCTGTTTGGGGATTCCGAGCCAGATGCCTGAGGATCCCCGTTGCACGCCTGATGGCCTGCGTACCATCGTTATCGCCGGCTGTTCTTGCCATCGGATCACTCCCTAGATGCGTGCGCAGCCAAATCCGC
>NZ_JBFUKD010001147.1:0-603 GCF_056401005.1 Microvirga sp. P4_G7
CTCCAATGCGATCAAGTATTCGGGGGAGAATCCACGGGTGAAGATCAAGCTTTGGCTGGACGCCGACCGGGCATTTTGCTCGGTTGCGGATTCCGGGATCGGAATTCCTTCCGACGAGCTGTCAAAGATTTTCGACCGCTTCTACCGCGCCAGGACTGCGTCCGGTATTGCCGGTACGGGAATAGGACTTAATTTTGCTCAGAAAATCATGCATTTACATGGTGGGCAAATTCAGGTTCAAAGTCATGAGGCAGTCGGATCGGTTTTTACTTTCGACCTGCCCATATCGAATGTCGATCAATCCTCGGAAGCTGCGTGAGTTCGAACAATGAATACTCAGCCCACGATCCTGTGCATCGAGGACGAAGAAGATCTTCGAACCGACATCGCGGAAGAACTCGTCGCGGCCAATTACGATGTCTTGCAGGCTGCGAACGGGCAGGAGGCTCTCGCGATCCTCGAACGCCACCGACCCGACCTGGTGCTTTGCGACATCACCATGCCCGGTCTCGGTGGCTACGATGTGCTGAAGGTGATGAGGGAGCAAGGCTCGCTTTCGGACGTGCCGTTCATCTTCCTCACCGCACTTGCCGACCGTAACGA
>NZ_JBFUKD010001148.1:0-602 GCF_056401005.1 Microvirga sp. P4_G7
GGTCACGACCCTGAGCGATCGCGGCCAGGCGATCAGCCGCGAAGTTCTCGCGGCGAGCGAGACGGCCGCGCAAGCCCTCGACGAGCGCAGCGCTCTCCTCATGGAGACGTTCCAGAACCGTACGTCGGAACTCACATCCGCCTACACGCAATCGACGGAATCCATGCGTGTCGTCATCGACGAGGGAACATCGCGCGCTGTCGCGACGCTCGTCGGCACGAATGACCGGCTCCGTGGCGAATTGTCGGGCGTCCTCGATCGCCTCCAAGACGCCAACCGGCTCTTGCAGCAGATCGCCGGCAGCGCGACGACCGATCTCGGCATTGTCGGGGACGGACTCTCGGAGCGTGTCGGCCAGATCGAAGGTCTTCTGTCGGAGATCGCCGCCCAGACGGGTCGCGCTTCAGATCAGGTCGCCGAGCAGGTCGAAGCCCTGCGTTCGGTCTCCACTGACGCCATGCGGCAAGCGACGGAACTGTCGTTCAACCTCGACGAACGCGGTCGCTCCCTGTCGGACAGCACCCGCGAACAGCTCGAGGCCTTGACCGAAGCCGCCAACGCGCTCGAACGTGTCGAAGCGCGCATGAGCAGCACCCTGACGA
>NZ_JBFUKD010001149.1:0-602 GCF_056401005.1 Microvirga sp. P4_G7
GGGACGTGACATGCAAGACGACAAAGCGCTGGCCGAGCGGCTTCGGTTTCTCGGCATCGATGAGGATGTCTGCCGGGAGCTCCAGGATGTTTGGCGCATCATCGCGCCCGCACTGCCGGACGTTCTCCATCGCTTCTATGCGCATCTCAACGGGACACCGCGGCTCGCGGCTCTGATCGGCTCTCGGCAGCCGCGCCTTGTCGCGGCGCAATCCGAGCATTGGCGGCGGCTCTTCAGCGCCCGTTTCGACGAGGCCTATGTCGCGAGCATCCGGCGGATCGGCCTCGTCCACAACAAGATAGGTCTGGAGCCGCGCTGGTACATTGGCGGCTACAGCTTCGTCTTGAACGAACTGGTTCGGATTCTCTCGATCAAGCACCGGTTCAGCGGCGCATCGCTGGCGCGCAAGATCGACGCCATGAACAAGGCGGTGATGCTCGACATGGACTACGCCATCTCGGTGTACCAGGATGCGTTGATCGAGGAGCGCCAGCGACGCGGCAAGGAATTGGCGACCGCCATCGCCGGCTTCTCCGAAGCAGTGCAGGCGAGCCTGCAGATTTCGCGCGACGCAAGCCAGGCCCTTTCTCGCAGCGCAGTGA
>NZ_JBFUKD010001150.1:0-600 GCF_056401005.1 Microvirga sp. P4_G7
GTGCATTGTCTTCGTGGAAGCGCCATCAACGGAAGCCAATGGTCTACAAGAACGCCGTCCTGCTGATCGTTCTGGCGATTTGCTACTTCTCGATGATGCTGGCGGTCTTACGGGTCAGCAAACGTTACGGGATCGGCATCTTCATCACCGTTCTGGGGGTGATGCATTTTCTCGAAACCTATCTTGCCAGCGTGTTCTATGTGGCCTTGCCGTTCGGCATCGTTGCCTCGCCTGGATCGGCCGTGCTGTTCTCGGGCAAGCTCATCCTCATCCTCCTTCTCTACATCACCGAGGACGCCGACACGACACGCCAGCCGATCTACGGCCTCTTCATCGGCAACGCCATCGTCATTCTTTTCGCCCTCGCCCTCGCCTGGTTCGGGACACGAGAGATGAGTCCAGGACGGTCACCCGACCTCGATCTCATCGACGATATGGGATGGTTGATGGGTTGGGGAACGCTCCTCCTCTTCATCGACGCGATCCTGGTCATCCTCCTCTATGAAAAGCTGCGGAGCGTCTTCGCCGACAGCACGACGGCGCGAATTTTTACCAGTTCGGCGGCGATCCTGACCTTCGACCAGCTCGGCTTCTTTACAG
>NZ_JBFUKD010001151.1:0-600 GCF_056401005.1 Microvirga sp. P4_G7
CGGTGAAGTTCTCCAGCAGAAGGGCGTCATCCAGCGAGATTTCGAGCGGAACGCAAAGTTCGGTGGCGACGTCGTTGGACCATGTTTGAAAACCGAGCTCGACGGAAACGGCTTGCGGCGGCGGCAAAAGCTCGACGGTGAAACGGCTTGATTGACGATGGGTCGGAATGTTCACAAATGCGCCGAGGGCCGGCGTTGCAAGCGTGTCTGGGTAGGGCGGCGCCAGGATGTCGCCCTCCTTGTCACGATAGACGATCCGGACGAGCGCACCGTCATGTCCGCCTTTTTCCGTACAAATTTGACCGCGCACGAAAAGGCGATGACTGGGAACGAATGACAACCTGATCCAATGCGGGTCCGTCGTCAGATAACGCCACATTCGGGTTGGATGTTGCGTACGCTGAAGTTCCTCGCGCGGCGGCACAAGGGCGGCCGGAGCGACCATTGCGCCTTCACCCGTCTGCACATACTGCCGCAGCAAAGGTTGCAGGATTTGGAACGGCTTGGTGTTGCGCCAGCTCCGAACGGAAACGGAGATCGTTCGCGCTGGTCGAGGAATGAGAAAAGCAACTCTGACCTGGACATTTCCAACCATATCGG
>NZ_JBFUKD010001152.1:0-600 GCF_056401005.1 Microvirga sp. P4_G7
GGCCAGCGCGTCGGACGCAAGGATGGCGCCTCGAAGAAGTGGCAGTCCCGAGTTGCCAACACCGTCCGCGGCTGGATGCTGAACGACGGCACCCGCGATACCGGCTGCGGCCTGAAGGCGTTTCGTCGCGACGTCTATCTCGCCTTGCCTTATTTCGATGCACTTCACCGCTTCATGCCGGCGCTGGTGAAGCGGGAGGGCTTCAAGGTCGCCCATGTGGACGTGGTCGACCGGCCGCGCCACGCGGGCACTTCGAAATACGGCCTGTTCGACCGGCTCTGGGTCGGGATTCTTGATCTCGTCGGCGTGTGGTGGCTGATCCGCCGCCGCCGGCGCGTACCGAATGCGCAGGAGATCGTGTGATGCTGATGCGCTTGTCTCACGACCTGGGTTTGTACTTCTACGACATCGTCGTGGCGCGCTTCGATTTCTGGGCGGCGTTCGGCGTCTTGGCGCAACTGATCTTCGGCGCGCGTTTCATCATCCAATGGATCGCAAGCGAGAAAGCCGAAAAGAGCGTCATTCCGATGGGCTTCTGGTTCCTCTCCATCGGCGGCGGCCTGATGACATTGGTCTACGGCTTCGCCCGCCGGGACATCG
>NZ_JBFUKD010001153.1:0-600 GCF_056401005.1 Microvirga sp. P4_G7
ACCTCGGCTCATGTCCGGCTCGATGCCGGTGCCCCACGCGGCACGCCATGCCATCACGTGTCTCACCAAAATCGGAATGAGCATTGCAAGACCGATGAGCGACGAATAGATCTCCGGCGCGATCAAGAGGATCGAAGCGACGATCAGCACGACGCGCTCCCAAGTTTGCGTCCTCACCAGGAACCAGCCCKAAAGCGCCGCGCTGAGGCAGGTAATGCCAAGCGCGCAACCGAGGAACGCGAGCGCGAAATCCGCCCATGTGAATTCGGGTACGACAAGCAGGAGCGACGGCGAGAAGACGAACACGAATGGGACAAGCACTTTACCCAATCCCAGTCGAAATGCTGTGTTTCCCGTCTTGAACGGATCGGCTCCCGCCATGCCGGCCGCGGCATAAGCCGCAAGCGCCACGGGCGGCGTGATGTCCGCCAGCACGCCGTAATAGAAGACGAAGAAATGCGCCACGATCGGCTGAACGCCGAGAACGACGAGCGCCGGTGCCGCGATCGTGACCATGATGATGTAGTTCGCCGTGGTCGGGATACCACAGCCCATCAGGATGCAGACGATTCCGGTCATGATGAGCGTGAAGAGCAAGGT
>NZ_JBFUKD010001154.1:0-599 GCF_056401005.1 Microvirga sp. P4_G7
GCAGGGACCGGCACCGTAATAAGCCTTGATACTTGGCGCCAGCGACTTCGGCCTAATAAAGATTGACTGCAGTTATCAACAGAACATTTTCCGATAGTGGGACAGATTTTCCGATCGGAAAATGTCACGCCAAGAACTTCCGCTGTCACATCAAGATCTGAAATGTCACGCCAAGCACGAAAAATGTCACGCTTAAGAAACTAAATGTCACGCCGTGACAATTTTTCCGATCGGAATTTCTATTTTTTCCGATTTTCTCCATCAGTCGATTGAAAAATGTAATCTATTCGGGTCGAGATAAGCACCATAACTTCAATCATCAGCGGACGCTGACGCCAAGCCTCAATATGCTTAAGTATTGGGTAATCCGTAGAAGTTTCTACCTCTGCCGCTCATCACGCTCATTATTTTGTCGCAAACAGCCGGGCAGCAATTCGCTACAATGAAAGCGGGACGCTAAGACGGCCTGAGGCGTAGGTGGCACGCGGACCAGTGCGATGATGCGTGCTCGCATCTTTGCTGTCTGAACTGACTTGTCGGCAGACTTAGGAGTGGCGAGGCACGCTAGACGTGACATTGCCATTTTGTGTCCCCAGCGC
>NZ_JBFUKD010001155.1:0-598 GCF_056401005.1 Microvirga sp. P4_G7
GCCTACAACAATGAGTTGCAGCGCCTCGGCCGTCAGTTCCGCACGGTCATCACGCCGGAGCAGGCCCGCCTGTTCGGTGTCGATCAACGTGTTCTTTCCAGCCTGATCACCCAGGCCGTCATGGCCGAGGAGACCAAGCGGCTCGGCCTCAGCGTATCCGATCAGCTCGTCGCCCGCTCGATCATGGAGGAGCCGTCCTTCCGCGGTGCCGACGGGCAGTTCAACCGCGCCATGTTCGATCAACTCCTTCGCAACGGCGGTCTCTCCGAGGTGGCTTTCGTTCAAGAGCAGCGCGGCACGATGACCCGCACGCAGCTTGTCGAAGCCATCATCGGCGACCTCACGGTTCCGACCGCCGCGCGCGACGCCATGCACCGCTACGCGACCGAACGTCGTGCGGCGTCCTATTTCGTCCTCATGCCCGCCATGGCCGGCGAGATCCCTGCACCGACCGCCGAGCAACTCCAGTCCTTCTTTACCGAGCGCAAGACCGCCTTCCGGGCGCCCGAGTATCGCGCCGTCAACGTTCTCACCCTCGACGCCGCTTCCGTCGCCAAGCCGGATCAGGTGTCCGACGGGCATCCGCGTCGGACACCTG
>NZ_JBFUKD010001156.1:0-597 GCF_056401005.1 Microvirga sp. P4_G7
GCTTTGTCGTCGGCCTGTCGTCCCCGGATCACGAGCTGGTTCTCCTCCAAGGTCACCTCGAGCTGGTCCCGGGTAAATCCGGCAATGGCCAAAGTGATCCGAAGGCGCTCGGGATCATTCCCCGTCCGCGCGATGCGTTCGATGTTGTAGGGCGGATATCCGTCGCCTGCCGCCTTAGCGACCCGGTCAAGCGCCTGCTCGATTTCGTCGAAACCTAACAGGAAAGGATGCCCGAAGGGCGAATGACGCGACATAGTCGAAGCCCAAGTTGTAAAGGCACTTCGGTTGAAAATGAGCCCGCTCATGCAGCACTCAGGCAGACCCTGACGGCTCCGCCACCGAGGAATATGGAGGCTCGGACGCGGCCTATCAAGACCTTGAGTGAGGCCCGCACCATCATCTTGATATCATTCACGAATCGCTTGAATTCGCCTTAAAGACGACCGCGCCACCAGGCGATCTGTTCGGCAACGAGAACGGGCGAGGTGCCGCCGAAGCTCTGCCGTGACTTTACGGAATTCTCAACGCCGAGCACTTCGCGGACGCCACGATGAATGCGCGGCTCGACCGCCTGCATCGCCTCGAGCGGAAGATCCT
>NZ_JBFUKD010001157.1:0-591 GCF_056401005.1 Microvirga sp. P4_G7
CCGACGCAGAGGGCGGCAAATGCCGAGGCGAAGCCGGAACCGGACTTTAAAGTCGACGAAGCAGTAGCCATGGGTTTTCGAGATTCGGGGTCGCGTTGCCAAGGTCCCTATCGCAGGTTAAGCCACCGGCCAGCAACCCTCGATCGCGTCCCTGGATGTTTACCTCGCCCGCACCCGCCCTCATGCCCGCTCCCACCGAGCCCTATCCGGTCGAGATCGTTCCCGGCCCGCTCGAATCGGGCATTCTTCTCCTGTGCGATCACGCATCGAACGCGGTTCCACCGGAACTCGGCGATCTTGGCCTACCGGCGGAGGAGTTTCAGCGTCACATCGCCTACGATATCGGAGCCGCCGCGGTGACGCGGTCTCTCGCAAGACGCCTTCATGCGCCGGCAATTCTGACGCGTTTTTCGCGGCTCGTAATCGACCCCAATCGCGGCCGCGACGATCCGACCCTCGTCATGCGCCTCTCCGACGGCGCCGTCGTCCCCGGTAACGCGCGGATCGACGATGCAGAGGTCGAGCGGCGCGCCAAACGATTCTACGATCCGTACGACGCGGCCATCGGAACGGCGATCGGCGATGCAACGA
>NZ_JBFUKD010001158.1:0-591 GCF_056401005.1 Microvirga sp. P4_G7
TCTTATGAACCGCGTCATAGTCCGGCGGACCATCGGTCTTGGTCCGGCCGATCACCCAGACATAAGGCGTCGGTGCTTCGATGCGTTGCGTGTCCTTCGGCAGTTTGAATTCATCGACGTATCGATCGCGCAGGTCGGGCCGCCAATTGCGCGGCGTGATGAGGAAGTTTCCCGCGGCCGTTCCCGTCGTTCGCCAGCCTGGCGAGGCGAAGACATTGCTCCACATGTCGAGCATCGGCAGCAGGTAGTAGCGGCCGTTGGTATCGGGGACTGAAATGACAACCGGCTCTTTCGTCATGTCGAGCCATCCGCTCGAATAGAGGGTGTCGAAATTCGGCCTCACGACCGATCGAAAGTTCGCGTCCGGAAAGGCGGGAATGTTCGCGAACATGTTCATCGGCCCACCCAGCGCGGTGTTCTTGCCGGGCTCGACGTTAGTGAGCTGCTGGCGGGTGAGCTCCATCGTGACGAGCGGGTAGAGGTAGAGGTAAGCGTCGATGCCGATCGAGTGGGCTTCGGCTTCGGAAATCTTGTCCGCGGCGCTGGCGGGAAGGGCGAAAATGGCGACGAATGCAACGAGCCCGGCAAGAC
>NZ_JBFUKD010001159.1:0-591 GCF_056401005.1 Microvirga sp. P4_G7
GCGTTCAGCTCTCGGTCGATGATTTCGGCATCGGCTATTCCTCGCTGAACTATGTGAAGAATTTTCCGATCGACCGGTTGAAAATCGATCGTTCATTCATCTCGAGTCTACCCAATACACGCGATTCCGCGATCGTGAGTGCAATCACGACGTTGGCACGCAGCCTGAATCTGAAGGTTGTCGCCGAGGGGGTTGAAACGACGGAGCAGCTCATGCACGTCCTCGAAAATCAATGCGACGAAGCTCAAGGCTTCCTCTTCACGCCGGCCTTGCCGCCTGCCGAACTAGAGAGCTTGTTGCGGCAACACCGGGTTTATCCGCTTCCTGCGTTTCATCCACCTGAAATCGTCGCTGGCTCGTCTCCGTGATGCGTAGGTTCCTAGCGCGCCTGCGCGAGGCGCCCGAACGCGAATACGAGATGAGCTTCAATCGCGTCGCTTTTCTCGTCGTGATCTGTGGCTATACGTTCTGGGCCGATCCGCAGAATGCGCGTGCGGCGCTCGTCAGCATGGCCGTCTTCGCGGTCGTCTCGGTCGGCGTCGTCCTGCACATCCTGTGGCGCCCGCAGCAATCGACCGTCCGGCGCGTGAT
>NZ_JBFUKD010001160.1:0-590 GCF_056401005.1 Microvirga sp. P4_G7
GAGTTCGTATAGCTCAAGTCCTTGCTGCGTCCGGCAGATGCGGAAGATCGAAGTCCCCCACCCGCATGAGCGATGAAGACGAAGGGTGCGCCGGAATATCGATGCGGGAGAGACCCCAACGTTTCTCGCCACGGATCTCCGCGAAGAGCGTGAGTGCCCCACACCAAGCCGAGCGACATCAGACCCGCCAGTACCACGAGGTAAAGGGCGATGCCGCGCCGAGACAATTGCACTTTCGGTTTCAAGTGTGGGCTCCGTACGATGGGCTCCGCGCGTTTTATGCGGAGACCCGCTCTTTAACCACAACAAAGTTCAGGGAGAGCGATACATGTCCGCCGCACCCTCACCCTGGTCCCTCCTCGAAAAACGGCGCAAATCATCTTGACCGCGCCCGAATGCTCGCTATGCCATTCGAAGGCTGGCAATCAGCTGGAAGGGTGGCCGAGTGGTTTAAGGCAGCGGTCTTGAAAACCGCCGTGGGTGCAAGCCCACCGTGGGTTCGAATCCCACCCCTTCCGCCATCTATCTCCAAGAACTCTACCAATGCACCTGCGCCTTGGGCGCGGTTTGACAGCACCCCAACCCAAAGT
>NZ_JBFUKD010001161.1:0-589 GCF_056401005.1 Microvirga sp. P4_G7
GAGACGGTCAGTTCGCGCTCGCTCGTCTCGTACTTGCTCACATAGCCCTTGTATGCCTTGAGGCGGCTCTCCAGTTGCGCCTGGGTGAGACCTGCCTTTTCGCGAGCATACTTCAGCAGCATGCAAAGGCGTTCTTGCCGGTTGATCTCTAGAGATTTCATAGGGCCGCCTGCATTGGGACGATTGTTGGGTCCGGCCACTCTGACGACCTCAATTTCCTGCAAATGCTTCGATCATCTTCGAGACGCGTGCGATCTGATCTTCGTTCATAGTCGCGAGCCTGCCGTTGATCTTGCTCAGCAAGCGCCCTCGCTGGCCTTCCGGGACGACCTCGGCTCCGAAGCCAAACAGCAAGAGCGGCGACAGCTCCAGGGCCGCGGCAATCTTCTCCGCGGTTTCGAACGAAGGAGCGGAAACACCGCGTTCTATCTTGCTGATCGTCTCCAACGAAACCGTGACGCGCTCGGCCAGTGCATCCTGGGTCAGGCCCTTGGCACGCCGATGGTTACGGAGGTTCGTTCCGAAAACTTGCTTGAGCTGCACGAGAGGTCTCCCCAGTGGGGGGAAGATCGGATGCTCAATGTCAAAA
>NZ_JBFUKD010001162.1:0-587 GCF_056401005.1 Microvirga sp. P4_G7
GGATCTGGCTCTGGATCGTGACATCGAGCGCGGTCGTCGGCTCGTCGGCGATGATCAGGTCCGGATTGTTCAAAAGCGCCGTCGCTATTGCAACCCGCTGGCGCATGCCGCCGGAAAACTCGTGCGGATATTGCTTTAAGCGAGTCTCCGGCGATGAAATGCCGACGCGCGCCAAGGCCCGTGCGGCCTCATTGTGAGCGTCCTGCCTGCTGCAATCGCGATGCTCGAGGATCGCCTCGCACATCTGATCGCCGATGCTGAGCACCGGATTGAGTGTCATCAGCGGGTCCTGGAAGATCATCGCGATGCGATCACCGCGCAGGCTGCGCAGTCGCTCTTCGGAGGCTCGCCGCAGATCCTCGCCCTTGAAGAGAACGTCTCCAGCGACGACCTCGCCCGGCGGATCGATGAGCTGGACCAGTGAGAAACCGGTCACGGATTTGCCGGATCCCGACTCGCCGACGAGTCCCAGCACCTCTCCTGGCTGCACGACGAGATCGACTCCCTCGACAGCGGGCCAAGCCCCGTCGAGAGCGTGAAACACCGTCTTGAGACCGCGAACTTCCAGCAACGGCGCCGTCATGAGC
>NZ_JBFUKD010001163.1:0-586 GCF_056401005.1 Microvirga sp. P4_G7
GCAATTTCACGGATTGAGCGATCTCGGATTTTTCAATCTACGGTTCGGTTGCCCGGTGACGGTCGATCTGCAAGGCGAGAATGACGACGATCGTCTTGCGTTCGTGGGCGTGCGTCAGGGCGGCGGGCATTTCCTTTTCAAGGGCGAAGAAGCCTCCCTCTCGCCGCTGCACGGCGCTATCGTAACCTCGGGACACGACAAGTTCTTTCAGCACGGTTCCGATCACGACGTGGTGGGACTTTTGCTCAACCGTCCGAAGATCGACGCGCATTGTGCGAAGTTGTTGGGACGTCCCCTCGAGCGCGAAGTTTCATTCGAAGCGATGGTGCCGCTCGCCACCGCGAACGGACAGAACTGGCAGCGTCTTGTCGATTACGCGACGTTGGAACTGGCGAACGAAAACTCCCTTGTCCGCAATGTTCCGGCGGTGCGTCTGCAATTCGAGCAGCTCCTGATGAACGGCTTGCTCTTCTGCCAGCAGAACACGTATTCGGAAGCGCTGCTGCGGCCGCAATCGGCGGCGGCGCCCTACTACGTGAAGCGCGCCGAAACCTATATCGAAACGCATTTCGGAGATCCGCTCACC
>NZ_JBFUKD010001164.1:0-583 GCF_056401005.1 Microvirga sp. P4_G7
GTCCGAGCCGGTCCATGCCGGCTCGTTTTCCATGCCGGGGGTGCCGATCAACGCCAGTCCGGCGCCGTCCGGATCGCGAAAGGTCAGGACGCTCTGGCCGAAGCGCTTCTCCGGGGTGCCGTGAGAAACGCCTTTTCCGAGGAAACGGTGAGCCCAATATCCGATCGCAGATTCGGGAACGCGAAAGGCTGTCTCCTGCGTGAAGCCGACGCCGGCGCGGCCCGGGGCGACATGCGCCCACGGGAAGAACGTCAGGATCGTGCCCGGCGCGCCGCCATGGTCCCCGTAATAGAGGTGGTACGTGGTCGGATCGTCGAAGTTGACGGTCTTCTTGACCAGTCGGAGCCCGAGGACGCGCGTATAGAAATCCAGGTTGCGCGGCGCCGGACCGGAAATGCCAGTGATGTGATGAATGCCGTTGACCTGCACGATGTGATCCTCCGCAACTCGGGTGCCAGCCTGCAGATAAGCCGTGCTTCGTGAAGGGCGTAGGGTGGAAAGCGCGGGTTTGCGAGAATGCAAACTCGCCCGACCCGCCTGGCTCTCCCGTCCACACACTTGGAAAGTTTTCAGCAACCAAACC
>NZ_JBFUKD010001165.1:0-581 GCF_056401005.1 Microvirga sp. P4_G7
CCTCTTCCGGCGACATCGACTTGTCGGCTTTCGGAAAATACGCGCGATTGCCCCAGTTCTGCCAGTTGCGGAAGAAGAACACTTCGACACAGAACTGGCCGGCCTGCTCATCGAGCGCAAAGACGTCGGCCTGTTCGATCGATTGCGTGTTGATTCCCTGCACGCCCTGGATGGCTGACAACGCCGCCAAACGATCGCGATAGCGCGCCGCGCGCTCGAACTCGAGATCCTCGGACGCCTGTTGCATCTCCGCCGTTATTCGCGCCTTTACCGCATTCGATTTTCCCGAAAGGAAGCCCCGCGCTTCCTCGACGAGTTCGGCGTAATCCTCGGTCGCGATCTCATTCGTGCACGGCCCCGAGCAGCGCTTGATTTGATACAGGAGGCAAGGCCGCGTGCGGTTCTCGAAATAACTGTCGTTGCACGAGCGCAGCAAAAACGCGCGCTGCAGTGCGTTGATCGTGCGATTGACCGCCCATAYGCTCGCGAAGGGGCCGTAATAGTCGCCTTTTCTCTTGCGGGCGCCGCGATGTTTGACGAGTTGCGGCGCGGCATGGTCGGCGGTGAGCAGAATATAGGGG
>NZ_JBFUKD010001166.1:0-579 GCF_056401005.1 Microvirga sp. P4_G7
ACCTACGTCAAAGTCGAGTTCCTTAGAACAAATCGATGCCCAGAGTTTGTCGAGAACGTAAGGTCAGCGATTGAGGCCCGTTCACTTGGTAATTTTTATCTTAGTGACGCCAGCTTTGCTGAGGCCGCGATTTTTTTCGGAACCAGAGCATTGAGCGCTGATGACGTCATTCGCATCAACCCATCCAAATGGAAAGAAAAACACAAAGAAGAGTTCGAATACCTATCGAACTTAAGGATGAAGTTCGATTGCGATGCTGGAATTATGGAATTTGGCTAGGAATTTATTTTGTAAGCTCGGTATAATATGACAACCCATTGAATGAGTAAAATGGAAAAGTAATTGATAATGGAATACATAATTAAAATAATGCATATCGCTGAAAGCGTCGTAGAAATTTTACTTATATATCCTCTCTATTTAATTTTAACAGGGAAACTCAGTCTTCGCGATATAGCGCGGTGGAAATTCGTAAAACCAAGAAAAAAAGGCAACAAAAAGGAAGAATTTAATGGAAAGGCAGACGACAAAAGTAACAGGTAGTCCAAATTTTGATCCGACAAGTCCCACGTCATGGGG
>NZ_JBFUKD010001167.1:0-579 GCF_056401005.1 Microvirga sp. P4_G7
GACCTTGAGAATGCTCTCCATCGCGAGGACGTTCGCCTTCGCCAGATGCTTCAAGGCCGTGACGAAGGAGCGATCGGTGCTGAGCTGCTCGTTCCACCATCCGTAAGCGGCTGAGAATAGCGCGCAGACGAAAATCTCGTTGATGGGCGTGTAGAGTTGGACCCACGGATATCGCCGCGCGAAGTCGCCGGCATACATCGCGAAAAGCGCTGGAAAATCGGGATTCTGAAAGTTACCGAGCCAGTCGGGTACGCCGAAATGGCACAGATCGACAATCGGGATGATGTCCATGCGCTCCAGCGAGTTGAAGGTCCGATCGGCGAAATCCCAATTGTATCGCCCTGGCCCGACAAAGGTCGTGTGAAGCGGCGGCCCGTAGCGCAAGACCTGAATGTCGAGATCCCGCAAAAGCTCGAAGTCGGTTTGCCAATGCTTGTAATGGCCGCACTTTTCCATCTCGTCGATGCGCGTGCGGCCGTTATTGATGGTCGGGATGCTGTTCTCGATCCCGGTTGCGAAGAGGAACGATGTGTACATGGATGCTTCCGCTCGAGCCGTGATGGCCCATCGAACGGAAGC
>NZ_JBFUKD010001168.1:0-579 GCF_056401005.1 Microvirga sp. P4_G7
GCGAAGTGCGCGTCAACGGCAAGGCCGTTTCGATCCGTTCGCCGATCGATGCGATCTCGGCCGGAATCGGCATGGTCCATCAACATTTCATGCTGGTCGAGACGCTGAGTGTCGTCGACAACGTCATGCTCGGCGCCGAAGGCGGCGCGTTGCTGCGGGTCGGCGAAGGAAAGGTCCGTAAGGAGTTGGCGCGGCTCTCGCGCGATTACGGACTCGAGATTGATCCGGAGGCGCTCGTCGGCGATTTGTCGGTCGGCCTGCAACAGCGCGTGGAAATCCTGCGCGCACTCTATCGCGGCGCGGACATCCTCATTCTCGACGAGCCGACTGCCGTACTGACGCCGCCCGAAGCGGATGCGCTGTTCGCATTGCTGAAAGCGTTGAAGGAGCAAGGCAAGACGGTCATTTTGATCACGCACAAGCTCCGCGAAATCATGGCGGTCACGGACCGCGTCTCGGTCATGCGCCGCGGCGAAATGGTGGCGAGCCTGGAGACCGTCGCCACGTCGCCGCCGGAACTTGCAGAATTGATGGTCGGGCGTCGCGTGTTGCTACGCGTCGAGAAGTCCGAACGCGAGC
>NZ_JBFUKD010001169.1:0-578 GCF_056401005.1 Microvirga sp. P4_G7
ACAGCTTTTGCGCAACAAGGCAGCTGTCACGAGCATCTTCGTGCTGGGCCTGATCGCGATCGCATGCGTCTTCGGACCGTTCGTGACCGGTCATCCGTTCGACAGAGTCTACCCGGACTATGTTCGCGCTCCGGCCAGCCTCGATGCGTATCCGACGGCGGAGCAGATCGAACCCAACATCGAACGCATCGCCGCGCGCGTGCGGGCGAAGGCCGAGGCGATCACCATCGAAGACGACAAGGTGCGACTGACGCTCGTGAGCCCGCGTCCCATCGACGAGCGGCTCCTCGCCTATTTCGAACGCTCCGATCTCTTCGGCCCGGCCAAAGTTGCGGAACGTGCCGAGGAGGGCAAGCGTCTCATCGTCGATGTGCCTGTGAAACGGATGCACTTTCTGTTCGGCACCGATGCCAACGGCCGCGATCTGCTGACACGGACAATGAAGGCGGGGCAGATCTCTCTCGCTATCGGGCTGCTTGCAACCTTCGTCGCCATTCTCATCGGCGTCATCTACGGCGCGACGTCTGGTTATCTCGGCGGGCGCACCGATCTCGTGATGATGCGCRCCGTCGACGTGC
>NZ_JBFUKD010001170.1:0-576 GCF_056401005.1 Microvirga sp. P4_G7
CCGCGTATCCAGACCAGAGACCGCGGACGTCAACGTTTTATGAAAGGCCGCGATCGTCGCCTCTTCGCGATAAACAGGACTGATGATGTCGATCGTTCTCATGACCTCTGGTTCTCCCAAACCGAGCGAAGTCCGTCCTCTAAACCGACAAGCGGCCTCCATCCGCAAGCTGTCGTCAACGATGTGATATCCGCAACGACATCGTCGATTTCATTTTCGCGTCGGGCGCCACGGTCGCGATATGGTTTTTCGGATCGGGCAACGCTAAGCGACGTGCGGACGATTTCCTCGACCGAGTATGAGCGCCCGCTACCTACGTTGAAAGGGCCGCGATTGAACAGCTGCGGCCCGTTGAGAAGCGCAGCCACCGTATCGTCGATATGGATATAGTCGCGACGCGGCCGGAGATCGGAGACAACAACTGACGCTTCCGAGGGGTCACTAATCTGCTTGAAGATACTCGGGACAAGGAAGCTGTCGCCCTGCCCGGGACCATAGACATTGAACAGCCGGAAAACAGCAACCCTCGTGCCAAACGTGTCTGCATAGAATCGGCACGCCTCCTCACCCATAAGC
>NZ_JBFUKD010001171.1:0-572 GCF_056401005.1 Microvirga sp. P4_G7
TATCCGCGTGCAGCGAGCGCACGCTTCGCTTCTTTCAGCAGATCCCGCAGTCGTGACCGTGACGGAAGTGGCGATGAGCGTCGGGTTCAACCACATGGGAGAATTCGCGGCGCTCTACAAGCGAACCTTCGGCGTTTCACCGAGCCAGACGCTTTCGAAAGCTTTTTGACGAGCAGAGACCTATTGACGCGCAAAGAACTATTGATCGGTCCCGTACGTCTCGATCATGTCACCGGTGGTGACGGGTTGTCGCATTCTCATGGCGCGCGAAAATTACCGTCCGAAGTTCTCCGGTCTTAAGATCCAGGTCCGAAGATCTAGGTCAGTGGAGTGAGCGCTAGGCACCTATCGAGGACGAGGCGCGTGTTTCACGATCGTTTGTGATGCGCTCGAGATGCCGTTCCCGGGCAAGTTTGACTTTCTCGATCCAGACCGAGGCATTCTCATCCCGCCAGTTCAAGCGCAACATCTTGCCGAACTCTCCAATCGCTTCATCGTAACACCCGAGCCGGTAAAGCGTCTTTCCACGCTCGAAGGCGAGGCGGGATTCGTCCGATGATGTCGGGAGGCTG
>NZ_JBFUKD010001172.1:0-570 GCF_056401005.1 Microvirga sp. P4_G7
GGCGCCCTACTWCGTGAAGCGCGCCGAAACCTAGATCGAAACGCATTTCGGAGATCCGCTCACCCTCGCGGATATCGCGGCCCACGCGGCCGTCAGCGCGCGCAGCTTGCAGAACGGATTTCAGAACTTCCGGAGCATGACGCCGATGGCGTTCCTGCGCGCGGTGCGTCTGCAGCGCGCGCACGCGATGCTGCTCGCGGCCGACCCAGCGTCGGCAACGGTCACCGGTATCGCCATGAGCGTCGGCTTCAATCACATGGGCGAGTTTGCGTCCCTTTACAAACGCAGCTTCGGCGCATCGCCGAGTCACACGCTTTGGCGCTAGATCCACACGGCAATGCGAGGTGCGCGCGCGTTCAGGGCAACGCTAGCGCGCCTCCGAGGCCGCGGCACTTGCACCTGCCTTGCGCCACGGCGTCTCATCGACTGCGGTCAACGGCCCCTTGCCGGAAAACCATGCACTGAGGTTGTCGACGACGAGTTGGCCCATGGCGTTCCGGGTGTGCACGGAGGCGGAGGCGATGTGAGGAACGAGGACCACATGCTCCATGTCGATGAGGTCCTGTGGCA
>NZ_JBFUKD010001173.1:0-567 GCF_056401005.1 Microvirga sp. P4_G7
GACGAATCCACCCCGCCCATCATAAAGATCAGTACCACCCGAGAGAGAAATGGACCCTTCGATCGTTCCATCGTTGATGACGATGTCAGTTCCCGCACTTCCATAAATCGCAGCCAATGCGTCGGGACTGGTCACCGTAATCGTACCCTTGTTGGTGATGCGATTAGGTTCCGCACCGGAGCCGCTACCGAGCGAAATTCCGTAGTAGCCCCCTTGAATTCTCCCGTAATTGACAATCGTTGTGGACGTTCCGTACGAATTCACGCCAGCGGCGACATCCGATACGATGACACCGTAGTTGATCACGGAGTTGTTCGTATCCGCTGCACTTCCCATCGCGACTGCATCGATGAATGAATGGACTACGCCACCTTCACCGACGTAGACCGAATTTGAGCCTTTCTCGAGCGTCACACCACCGCCGCCGGCGAAGACATTGCCATACACCTTGAGGTCAATGTTTCCACTGGTGCCAAAGAAGGCTTGTTCGAACTGGGACGAAACCGTGACACCTGCAGACACGAAAACCCTGTCACTGACAGTCAAGTTGACGGCGTTGTTGTTGCC
>NZ_JBFUKD010001174.1:0-564 GCF_056401005.1 Microvirga sp. P4_G7
CGTCAAGGTTCGCTTCCTCGAGTTTCGCATAGGGCTTGATCACCGACGAGGTGTAGTTCTTTTCGAGATACGCGGATGCTTCGCTGCGGTCCGTCACGCCGATCGACTTTCCGGCGAGTGCGAGAGGGGTGACCTTCTTCACGTMGAGCGTTTTCTCGCCGATGAAGGCCATCGGGATCCGGTAATAGGGCTGCGAGAAGGCGATGCGTTTCTGCCGACGCTCGGTGATTTCGAGCGAGGAGACGATGGCGTCGTAATCGTGGTTCAGCAGGCCGCGGATGATGCCTTCCCATTCGTGGGTCACGAGATTGCACCGGACCTGCATGACTTCGCAGAGCGCCTTGACGAGGTCGACCTCGAGGCCCTGCAACTCGTTGCTTTGATCCAAGTAGTTGTACGGCGGATACGCGCCCTCGATGGCGATCCGAATTTGCGGACGCTCCTGCGCCCCGGCYGGGATTCCCAGGCAGAGCAGCAAAGCGAGCGCCGCAACGCCTCGCACTATTCTCAGAAAACCAGCCGCGCCCACAATAGTATGCCCACCGTCATCGCGGCGCCGAATAC
>NZ_JBFUKD010001175.1:0-562 GCF_056401005.1 Microvirga sp. P4_G7
GTTTGGGAGATTAGTCGCCTGGGTATTCAACGCTCGGCGGCGGTAAGTAACGCAAGCCAGATTCTTTATGCGCTCATGTTTTACTTTTCCCATCGTTATAGGGCCAAATCGCTAGTTGCGATTGGTGAAGTAAAACAAGAAAGGCTCTTAAGCCGACTAGGTGTGAAAACGCGCCGCTACGGGCCTCCGCAACTATTCGACGTCGGTGATGGACGCGATCCAATTTCAATCGTGGCTGGCGAAACACCAATCGCGGAACAACGGGGAGAACGTTTCGAAGCTCTACTGAAACTGATTGATCACGTGGAGATCCAACATGAGACGTTGGAACTTGAGCGCCTCTCGGCGTAGTTCGCTTTTTCTCCAAAGCTTAGGTCGCACAACAATCGCCCATCAACGCGGACCGCGCTTCGAAACGCTTGTGAAATTGATTGATGACGTGGAGATTCAAGATGAGACACTGGTTCTCGGATCTGACCGCCTTTCGGCGTGATCCTCTCGCTGTTCTCCAGAGCAAAGGGAACGCGGCAACGGAGCCGCTCGTGCCTCTCGCTCTCGGTCC
>NZ_JBFUKD010001176.1:0-560 GCF_056401005.1 Microvirga sp. P4_G7
ATCCGGTCTATACCATCGGCAACCAGATCGGCGAGTCCTTGCGTCGGCACCTCGGCATGTCGCGTCGCGATGCCTTTGCACGCACAGTGGAATTGCTGAAGCTCGTCGGCATTCCGTCGCCGGACAAACGTGCGAACGATTATCCGTTCCAGCTATCGGGCGGCATGCGGCAACGCGCCATGATCGCGATGGCGATCGCGTGCGAACCGCGCGTCCTGATCGCAGACGAGCCGACGACCGCGCTCGACGTGACGGTGCAAGCGCAGATTCTCGACCTCATGCGCGGCCTGCGCGATCGTCTCGGCATGGCGACGCTCTTCATCACACACGATCTCGGTGTCGTCGCCGAGATGGCCGAAGACGTCGTCGTCATGTATCGCGGTAAAGTTGTCGAGCGCGCCTCGGCGGTGCAGCTGTTTGCCGCGCCGGCCCATCCCTATACGAGGGGGCTGCTCGCTTCCCTGCCGCCGCTCGATGGCCGCAAGGAACGGCTGACGCCGATCGCGGGGCAGGTCCGGCCGCCGGACGCATCGGAGCCCGGCTGTCCCTTCGCCGACCGC
>NZ_JBFUKD010001177.1:0-559 GCF_056401005.1 Microvirga sp. P4_G7
TGTGCACTGTGCACGGCGGTTCTTGAAGCCGAGCGGCTCCATCTGCTCGGTCGCTGATTTCGAGACAGCGGGTCTTTGACGCGCCGGCAATGACGCGGGAGCCGGTGTTGAAGCCCACTCCACGAGGATCTGATTGCTCGGCGGAGCGTAGAGCGGTGGACCTTCGACGACGACCTGGGGCCGCCGCCAGGGACCGGATTCATAGAGCGCTTCGGTTCCGTTGCAACCGCTCAAGCCGAGGACGGCCGACAGAATGACGGCGCAGCAGACACGACGGTCGACGCGCTCGCGGGTCGCCGACCCGATGAGGAATACAGAACCGCTCATTCGCGTTCTCCAATGAACGCGTATCGCAACCTGCCGAATTGCGACAACGCGGCTCTACTGATGCGCCTATCCGGCGTATGTGTACCCGATATAGCGTTTGGCTTCGATGGGATCATGGCCGAGTTTGCTGCGCAGCTTTTTGCGCAGCTTGCTGACGTGACCTTCGATGACGCTCTCTTCGACGTCGTTGGAATAGATGCCGTAGATGGCGTTGAAGATCTGGGTCTTGGTC
>NZ_JBFUKD010001178.1:0-557 GCF_056401005.1 Microvirga sp. P4_G7
GCATTGCTCTGACCAAGCTCGACATTCTCGATGGGTTCAAGACAATCAAGATCGGCGTCGGCTACCGGCTCGACGGCGAGACGCTGGATTATTTCCCCGCGAGCCAGGGCGCACAGGCACGCGTCGAGCCGATTTTCGAAGAAATGGAAGGGTGGAGCGGTTCGACAGCGGGAGCTCGCTCCTGGGCCGAGCTTCCAGCGCAGGCGATCAAATATGTCCGCCGCATCGAGGAATTGATCGGCGCGCCAGTTTCGGTGCTCTCCACCTCGCCGGAACGGGAGGATACTATCCTCGTCAAGAATCCCTTTGAGGGTTGACGTCGGCCCCTCTCCGGGCCATCCCAAKAACAATGGCTGATTATTACCCACTTATTGCCCGCGCCGTCGAAGGCCTGTCTGAACAATCGCCGCATATGCGCCGCGCCGTTTACGAGCGCGCCCGCACGGCGCTTTTGGGGCAATTGCGCTCGCTCGATCCTCCGCTATCGGACCTCGATATCGAGCGCGAAAGCATGTCTCTCGACGACGCGATTGCCCGCGTCGAAGCGACGTACGCGC
>NZ_JBFUKD010001179.1:0-556 GCF_056401005.1 Microvirga sp. P4_G7
GGGTGTCGCTGCGGTTGCGCCTCGTCCAAGCGACCCTGAAGTCTCCGTTGCACCCGCTTCGCCGCGATGTGTGCATCCTCGCGTTTCGAAGCTGTGATCTCCTGCGTATTGACAACGCCGACATGGATGCCAAGTGGAACCTGTGGATGCCAAGTGGAACCTGTGCGCGTCTGCGCTGGTTCATGTCCAAGAGTTCTTTGATCGCCGAGTTCTTCGATCGCCGGAGAATGCACGTGGCACAATCTATTTCGCCCGCGAGAGCAACCATCCCGTCGCCTGAGAAGATTTCGGTTGCATTGACCGTAAACGGTGTTGAAGCCAAGCTGGAAATCGCTCCGTGGACGACCCTGTTGGACGCCCTGCGAGAGCATCTCGATCTCACCGGAACGAAAAAGGGATGCGATCACGGCCAATGCGGTGCCTGCACCGTGCTGGTCGACGGGCGCCGTATCAACTCCTGCCTCACACTCGCCGTCATGAAGGACGGGGCGAGCGTGACCACGATCGAGGGTCTCGCGACGAACGGCGCGTTGCACCCGCTGCAGCAGGCTTTTAT
>NZ_JBFUKD010001180.1:0-555 GCF_056401005.1 Microvirga sp. P4_G7
TGGTTCTGATGTTCTACGAAACTGCCGGCAGCGGGCACGGGCTGCCGCACGACCCTTTCAAAGCGATCGTGGCCCCGCGTCCCATCGGCTGGATTACCGCGATGAGTGCGAAGGGCGAGATCAACCTCTCGCCCTATTCCTTTTTCAACGCCGTATCAGAGAAGCCGCCGATGGTGGCGTTCTCGTCGCAGGGCAAGAAGGACGCGCTGACCTTCATCGAGGAGACGAAGGAATTCGTCTGCAACCTCGCGACCTGGGATCTACGCGACAAGATGAACCTCACGTCCGCGATTCTGCCGCGCGGCGAGAACGAGATGATTCACGCCGACCTGACCGCGGCGCCGTCGCGTCTCGTCAAGCCGCCTCGCGTCGCCGATGCGCTCGCGGCGCTCGAATGCAAGTGGCTCCAGACCGTTCCTCTCATTCCGCTCGAAGGCGGAGACGCGAACTACTATCTGGTGATCGGTCAAGTCGTCGGCATCCATATCGATGACCGCTACATCGTGGACGGTCTCGTCGACACAGCGGCCATGCAGCCCATCGCCCGCTCCGGCT
>NZ_JBFUKD010001181.1:0-553 GCF_056401005.1 Microvirga sp. P4_G7
GCATGATCGCCCATGCGGGGGGACCGCCGTTCCAAATCTACGTCATGCCGCAGAGGCTGCCGCGCGACGTTTTCGTCGGCACCGGCGCAATCTATTTCGCGCTCAACAACTGGCTCAAGGTTCCGCCCTACATCGCGCTGGGACAGTTCACATCGGAAAATCTCATGACGGCCGGCGCGCTGTTTCCCGTCGCGATCGCATCGACGTGGGTCGGCGTGTTGCTGGTGCGCCGCGTCACCGGCGCGCGGTTCTACACGATTGTCTACACGCTTCTCGTCTTCGTCGGCGCCAAGCTTACGATCGACGGCGTCATCGCGCTCACATCGTGAACTGAAAAAGCCGCCGCTTCCTGAAAGGCGACGGCTTTCTCAAAGATTTCGATGGATAGCGTATGCAAGAGCATGGCGCCGAAAGGCGATATGGCTTTCGGAAGGCAGCGCGCTCCAACGAACGGGAAAATTACATTTCGCGATGCGGAACCGCTCGGGTTCCCATCGTCGTGATCTAGTGCACGGTTGGCGAATAGGTCGCTTTCAGCCTGGCAATCTCATCC
>NZ_JBFUKD010001182.1:0-551 GCF_056401005.1 Microvirga sp. P4_G7
CACGCACAGAGCGCTCCAACGCGCGCGCCGCCAACACAGCCAACACGACCTGGTATTGCGGACGCAGGCCCGAGCCAAAAGCGCCACCCACATATGGCGACATGATGCGAACATCGTCCGGTTCCAGATCGAAGACGGCGCAAACGTATCGATGCACATTCTGCACGCCTTGGGTCTTGTCATAGATCGTCAACCTGCCGGCGCCATCCCAGATCACAGTGGAAGCATAGGGCTCCATGGGATTGTGATGCTCGATCGGGACATAGTACTCGCCTTCATGGCGCACAGCGGAAGCAGCAAGGGCCTTGACCGCGTCACCCCGCGGTTTCACAGGTTCCTCGACCGCAAAGGCGTCGTTCCGCCTGCTCAAAACGTCTGTCACATGCGCTTCTTCGACATAGTTCACGCGCACCAGCGAAGCGGCGAAGCGCGCTGCCTCGGAATTCTCGGCCAAAACCAGCGCGATCGGCTGTCCGCTGAACATCACCTTGTCGTCATAAAGCGGTCGGAAAGGCGACCCCTGATCGGGCGCCACTTCATCCTTGTAGGCC
>NZ_JBFUKD010001183.1:0-551 GCF_056401005.1 Microvirga sp. P4_G7
AATATCGGCTGTGTGGGCCCGACGCGGACGCCCGCCTTGCGGTAATCCTGATACGCGGGTGGCGTCACCGTCTGGATTGCGGTTTTAGACTTGGGAACCGTCGGCAAGGCCTTGCAGCACTAGAAAAAATGCCTAGTGTTGCCGCTGCGTAAAATCAGCCGCAATGGGATGCCGGGGGAACGATGCGGGATTTGGTAAGGGCGCGACGCCAATCTTTCTGTGGTGCGACGGCTCTTGCGGGCGGATCGCTGGCTCTCGTGCTGAACGCCGCTCCGGCGGCTTCCCAGCAAAGCCTCTGGGAAGGCGTGAGCACGACCTACGAGGATCCTGCCAACTGGTCCAGCGGCGTTCCGGTTCTCCCTGCCTCAGAGGCTCAGTTCGGCACTGTTGGTCTGCCCCTGATCGTCATCTCGCAGGATCTGTCGATCGCGCGCATGAGCTTTCTCTCCGGTGCAGGCCCCTTCACGGTGAGAATTGAAAACGCCGCCGGTGTCACCCTAAGCCAGGGCATTCGAAACGACAGTTCGGGCCCACAACGGCTCGAGATCCGC
>NZ_JBFUKD010001184.1:0-547 GCF_056401005.1 Microvirga sp. P4_G7
CCGTTGCAACAATCACGGCTTTTGATGCCGATGGCGACAAGCTGACCTACAGCATCGTCTCCGATCCGAGCAACGTGTTTCGCATCGAAAATGACAAGCTGATCCTGACGAGAGCACTCGATTACGAGACGGCGAGAACGCATCAGGTCATCATCAAAGCCGCGGATGCTTACGGCGGCGAGACCACGCAAAACTGCTATGTTCAGGTGGCCAACGTCGCCGAACCGCCACCGCCACCGCCACCGCCTCCGCCGCCGAAGCCGAAGCCCCCGAAGCCGCCGGGGCCTGGTTCCGACCCCGACCTCGTTCTATGGGGAACGCCGCATCGGGACATATTGGATAGCGGGGCGGGCAACGATCTGCTCTTCGGGCTCGCCAACAAGGATCTCATGAACGGTCGAGCCGGCAACGACAAGCTCTATGGCGGACTCGGCAACGACACGATGATGGGAGGAGCGGGGCTCGACGTCTTCGTGCTCGACACGAAGATCGGCAAAACGAACAGCAAGAACAAAAAGATCAACCTGGACACGATCCCGGATTATGT
>NZ_JBFUKD010001185.1:0-545 GCF_056401005.1 Microvirga sp. P4_G7
GCGGTTGCGATAGGCGAGATCGAGCCCGACCTCTGTCAGCGCCTTGTCCACCGCCGCATCGATTTCGGTTTTCGGCAGCAATCGATGGACGCTGAGCGCCTCGCCAACGATGCGGCGCACCTGCATGCGCGGGTCGAGCGATGCATAAGGRTCCTGGAAGATCATCTGGACCTTCAGCAGATAATCCAGCTTCTCCTTTCCCTTGAGCTTCGCCACGAGTCGCCCGTCGTAGACGACTTCGCCAGCGCTCGGCTTGTGAATGCCTGTCGCGATCCGCGCCAAAGTCGACTTGCCGCATCCGGATTCACCGACAAGGCCCAGGACCTCGCCGCGTGTTACACTCAGGTCGATCCCATCGACCGCGCGCAGCACGGGCGGCGGCGGGACCCGCCCTGCTGTCGCAAGTATGCGTTCAGCCAATGTCGATTTGCTGCGGAAATGCTTCTTTACGCCGCGCAATTCAAAGAGCGGCCCAGTCATGACCCCTGGTTCTCCGGTACGGGATTGTGGCAGCGGAAGGTGCGTCCGCTCCTGATCTCCGGCGC
>NZ_JBFUKD010001186.1:0-545 GCF_056401005.1 Microvirga sp. P4_G7
TCCTCCGCCACGCTCTGCGCAAGCGGCGCCACGGCGACCACGGGAGCGTCGTTCACCGCGGTGACGGTGAGCGCGAAGATCGCATCGACGCTGAGCGTCCCGTCCGAAGCAGTCACTTTGACCGACAACGCACCGTTCCAGTCCTGCGGAGGCGTTCCGCTGAAGGTGCTGGTCGTCGTGTTGAACGTCATCCAAGCCGGCAACGCCGAACCGTCGGCGAGCGTTGCCGTCAGCGTCAAGCTGGTGTCGACGTCGACGAAGGTGCCAGCCGGGAGTTGGTAACTCCAGGACGTATCCTCCGCCACGCTCTGCGCAAGCGGCGCCACGGCGACCACTGGAGCGTCATTTACCGCGGTGACGGTGAGCGCGAAAATAGCATCGGTGCTGAGCATCGCGTCGCTGGCGGTCAGCTTTATCGACAGCGCACCATTCCAGTCCTGCGGCGGCGTTCCGCTGAAGATGCCGGTCGTGGCATCGAACGTCATCCAAGCCGGCAATGCCGAACCGTCCGCAAGTGTCGCCGTCAGCGTCAAGCTGCTGTCGAC
>NZ_JBFUKD010001187.1:0-544 GCF_056401005.1 Microvirga sp. P4_G7
CCCTTGGCCATGGCGCGGGCCTGGCGGGTGTTTTTGACCTTGCGGTTTTCGGTGTAGTCAACCGCCTGCCGGAAGCTGCGCTCCGTGGCCTCCTTGTAGACCTTGGCGCAGCGGGTTTCGCCGCCACAGCGCACCACGTARACCATGGCCTCCTTGCCRCTCATGAGCTGACGCACGACTGTGTCGATCAGGCCTTCCTCGATCAATGACTGCAGTCGCTTGGGTGGTTTCATGGGAGCCATTTTGCACTGTGGGCGCAGCCGCCTCGCCGTTCATCCCGGATCCGCCCGACCGGTCGGCTGCTCACTCGGGCTTGATGCCCTTGTCCCTGATCAGTTTGCTCCAGCGATTCGACTCGGCCGACACAAACTCTCCACAGGCCTTGGCGTCGCCACCGCCCACCACCGTGCCGGGCGCGGTGATGCGCTGCACCAGGTCGGGCTCCTGCAGGGCGCGGTTGATCGCCTGATTGAGTTTGTCCACGATCGGCTTGGGCGTGCCCTTGGGCGCCACGATGCCGAACCAGTTGGAAATTTCCATCTCC
>NZ_JBFUKD010001188.1:0-543 GCF_056401005.1 Microvirga sp. P4_G7
CGCCGCATAACTGGAACGGCGCGCTGTCGCTGTCGATCAAGGTGACCGCCAGGGATGGGACGCTCAGCACCGATGCGATCTTCGCGCTCGATGTCGCCGCGGTGAACGATGCGCCCGTGGTCGCCATGACGCCGATCGCGCAGAGCGTGGCGGARGAYACGYCSTGGAGTTACCAACTCCCGGCTGGCACCTTYGTCGACGTCGACAGCAGCTTGACGCTGACGGCGACACTTGCGGACGGTTCGGCATTGCCGGTTTGGATGACGTTCGATGCCACGACCGGGACTTTCMGCGGTACGCCGCCGCATAACTGGAACGGCGCGCTGTCGATCAAGGTGACCGCCAGSGATGGGACGCTCAGCACCGATGCGATCTTCGCGCTCGATGTCGCCGCGGTGAACGATGCGCCCGTGGTCGCCATGACGCCGATCGCGCAGAGCGTGGCGGAGGATACGTCCTGGAGTTACCAACTCCCGGCTGGCACCTTCGTCGACGTCGACAGCAGCTTGACGCTGACGGCGACACTTGCGGACGGTTCGGCAT
>NZ_JBFUKD010001189.1:0-542 GCF_056401005.1 Microvirga sp. P4_G7
AGAATGTCTCGCGTCCCGCATCGCGATCTCGCCCCTTGGCGATACCGACGAGCGCGACATCGCTCTCTGCGATCCCGACCTCGGCCAACGCCTGGCGCGCTGCTTCCAACTGGCCCTTGCCCCCATCGATCAAGACCAGATCGGGCCAGGTCGGAAAGGAATCATCCGGATCGCTCGATGGCACCACGATCGCATCGGTTTCCGACAACGCGTCCTTCGGGTTATCGCGCGCCAATCGCGCAAACCGCCGTTGCAGCATTTCGCGCATCATTCCGTAATCGTCGCCCGGCTTCAGATCCTCCGACTTCATGTTGAAGGTGCGATAGTGCTGCTTCATGAGGCCGTTCTGTCCGGCGACGACCATGGCGCCGACGGCGTTCGTCCCCATGATATGCGAGTTGTCGTAGACCTCGACCCGTTTCGGCGCCTTTGCGAGCCCGAAGGCCTGACCCAACGAAACGAGAAGTTTCTGCTGCGAAGATGTGTCCGCCAGCCGTCGTCCCAAAGCTTCCTTGGCATTGCGCAGGACGTAATCGATAAGT
>NZ_JBFUKD010001190.1:0-542 GCF_056401005.1 Microvirga sp. P4_G7
GATCTGTTCCATGAAGAACTCGATCAGTTCTGGCACGTCTTCCCGCTGTTCGGCAAGATCTGTTCCATGAAGAACTCGATCAGTTCTGGCACGTCTTCCCGATGTTCGGCAAGCGATGGGACGCGGATCGGAACGACTCCGAGCCGATGGAACAGGTCCTCACGGAACCGTCCCGCCGAAATTTCCGCCGGTAGATCGCGGCTCGACGACGAGATGATCCGGACATCGACGTGCACGCGCGTGGTGCCGCCGACTCGCTGAAAGTTCTGGTCGACGAGTACGCGCAGGATTCGGTTCTGCGTCTCGCGGGGCATGTCCGCGATTTCATCGATGTAGAGCGTGCCGCCGTGCGCTTCTTCGAGAGCCCCGACCCGGCGTGCCCGCCCCTCGCCTCCTTCGACACCGAAGAGTTCAGGTTCCATGTTGTCGGGTGTGATCGTCGCCGCCGACAGCACGATGAAGGCGCCGCTCGCCCGGTTGGAGAGCGAGTGAATCGTCCGCGCCGCCATTTCCTTCCCCGACCCGGGCGCTCCGGTCACCAG
>NZ_JBFUKD010001191.1:0-542 GCF_056401005.1 Microvirga sp. P4_G7
TGCCAAGGGAGCGCTTGCCTTGGACATGTCTGCCGCGGCAAAGGTTGCGGCACATGGTTTTCTCCCACTGAGTGGCGCTGCGCAACGCCCGCTCGCCCTTTCATGCGCCCTGCGGAAGCGGAGGGTTTTCCTCTGCGTCCGCTGCGCCGAAGGTGGCGACGAGAAGCGCCGCGATCGCCTCCGCCAACGGCGCAATGCCGTCGCTCAACGGCAGGTTCGCGACATCGGCATCGCTGAGATCATGTCCGCCGGCGCGCAGAGCCACCGCGAGGATCGTCAGGAGATCGCGGCTCGACAACCGTCCAGTGGCGAAGCGTTCCGTCAAAGCGACGAGATCCTGCGCGCCGAAAGCATCCTCCAACGCAGCGAGCGCACCGAGCGTGAGGCAGAGCGTGTAGCGCGTGTCGCCGATTTCGAGCGCCACTTCGCCACGATGTTTGTTGGGCATGGTTGAACTTCCTGTGTGATGACGACGTCGGGACGGAATCTGCACCGCTTCCGGATGTCATCACCGGCCTTGTGCCGGTGACCTCGATCCGTGA
>NZ_JBFUKD010001192.1:0-540 GCF_056401005.1 Microvirga sp. P4_G7
GTCGCGACACGCCGGCGGCGCAAAGACAAGTCCCAATAGAAAGACAAGTCCCAATAGTCGGCGTGCGCTGGGTGACTTTGGTGACGCGCTTATTGGAACGCGTTTGGGCTTCCAGACTCGAGTGGGTTTTTACCCGTTTGGGTTTTTACTCGCCCGCGATTTTTCATCGCGCAACGCTCGCAACTGAAATGCGCGCTGCCGACTTCCTTCGTGCGCGCTGGCTCCTTCGCTCTCACGTTTTCACGCTGATTTCACGTTTGGGGTCGAATGTCGTTCAATCGACCCCAACGAATTCACGGGAAATGATCGCTTTCTCGACGTTTTGCGCCTCGTGCCTCGATTACCGTCGATTGATCCAAAGCCGTATCGCCACGCACGGCGCGGCTTTGGACGCAATCGCGAGGCAGAGTTCATGACCAACTTGGAAAACGACCGAATCCTGAAATTTCCCGACCGCAACCGAGACAGCACAAAAAGTCCCGATCAAATCGATCGCCACGTGGGTGTGCGTATCAGACTTCAGCGCACGCTGATCGGCAT
>NZ_JBFUKD010001193.1:0-539 GCF_056401005.1 Microvirga sp. P4_G7
GGGCTAACCGAATTATGAGGGAACCTGTCTAACCTATTGAAAAGGTTATGGTGCCCAGGACTGGAATCGAACCAGTGACACTGCGATTTTCAGTCGACCTGAACCTATTGAGAAATAACGCCGCTGTTACCGTCGGTCGATCTCAATTGATTCTCGCGTAGCAGGTCAAGAACCGCTGCGGCTGTCGCGACTGTTACGGCCGTCGTCTTGTCTTGGAGTTTGCCTAACGCGTCTTGAAGATTCTCGACTGAACGCTCTTGTCTCGCCTGTGCGAAAACATCCATCAGTTCGTTGATAGTGGTTTCGATCGCAAGAATGTGTCGATGGTGATCAATCACGACGTTTCCTTTCTGATTCGCCGGGCAACTCGGAGATCAGCAACCTTTCCTGTCTGAACAAGAGACCCACGATTGTAGCCCATCGTCGTCGACATTTGTGTATGGGTGGCCGCCTTCATTACGTCCTCGGCTTGCGCACCGGCCTCGAACGCCTCCGAGACTGCTCCGGCGCGGCTGTCCATATTCCAGAGGTTCAGAGGC
>NZ_JBFUKD010001194.1:0-536 GCF_056401005.1 Microvirga sp. P4_G7
CCTTGATGCCGAGCGGAAGGCCCTCGAGCGGCCGTGCCTCACCCTTCGCGATTTTCTCGTCGGCCGCTTTGGCCATGGCGAGCGCCCGATCAGGCGTCTCGAGGACATAGGCGTTGAGCGCGCGGGCCTTCTCGATCGCCTCGATATGGGCTTTCGTGATCTCGGTCGCGGAGAACTTTTTCGCCTTGAGCCCGTCGCGGGCGTCGGCGAGGGTCAGGTGGGTCAATTCGGTCACGGGCGTATCCTGGTCTTTCCGGGAGGGCGATGAGCGCTCCTCCGGGACCGTTCAAGAAATGAAACGTCTCTGAATCCGGACTTCTGCCGAAGCCGGATCGCGAAGGCTGTCCTTATTCGACGACCTTAGGAACGACGAAGAAATGATCTTCGACCACGGGAGCGTTGCGGACGATATCGTCTGCAATACCGCCGTCGGTGACGCCGTCTTGGCGCTTTTTCATCGCCATAGGCGTGACGGACGTCATGGCTTCCACGCCGTCCACGTTCACTTCGTTGAGTTGCTCCACGAAGGACAGGAT
>NZ_JBFUKD010001195.1:0-535 GCF_056401005.1 Microvirga sp. P4_G7
GCTTTGGCGCTGGGCTTCACTGCGATGGGAACGTTTGCCATCCGAGACATCGCACGCCCGCACATGCAGGCGCTCGCTGACGAAACCGGCGTTTCCGTGGCCCTCGGCGCCCGGGATGGCCGCGCGATGGTTTATATCGAGCATTGCCGTGGGGACAGCCCCTTGCATATCGGGATCGAGGTCGGGTCCCATATCAAAATCGGCACGTCGGCCATGGGCCGCGCGTATATCGCGGCGCAACCGATCAAGGAGCGCAAACAGTTTCTGGAGCGGCTCAAGACAGATCGCGCCGCATGGCCCGGCATTCGCGATGGCATCGACCAAGCCGTGAAAGATCTTGCCGAACGAGGCTTCGTACTCTCCGTGGGCGAATGGAAGCGTGAGGTCAATGCGGTCGGCGTCCCGCTGATGCTCGGTACGGGCACTCTCTCCTTTGCACTCAATTGCGGCGGACCGGCGATCATCCTTCCCGCGGACCGTCTCGTCGACACAATCGGCCCGCGACTTGTGCAAATCGCAAAGGACATCGCTGCCG
>NZ_JBFUKD010001196.1:0-535 GCF_056401005.1 Microvirga sp. P4_G7
AGATGGCCGTCTAACGTCGGAATTTTTCAGCGTCAACGGAATGATTGTTGAGAAAACATGGGATCCGGCCAATACAACGCGCCCAATCAAGGAAGTGAAAAAAAGTACCACGCAAGCCGGAAACCCCGTTCTGTTCTGGCAAAAAGAGTACTTTGGTTATTTAACTGAATCGATGACAGATGATTATAGCATTGAGCAGGGGTGGGACTACAAAGGTGAGCTTTGGTCTAACTATCAAATCAATCGCGACTCAAGCAACCGTATAACTTGGCAGGGCTACAACTACGACAATGGAACTTATATTCATAAATCGTGGGATTACACTACAGGTGTAAGTGTCGAGCGCGTTGGAGCGCCTACACAGAACTCGATTATTGATACGGTTGCCGACAATTGGAATTTGCACAACTGGGGGACTTACGTCGCCAAATATGATGCAAACTACAAGATGTGGTTATTGAGGTATAATTTTGATGATGGTTCAAGAACTGAATATTGGTGGGATATATACAATCAATCAGAAATGAAAGCTTAC
>NZ_JBFUKD010001197.1:0-534 GCF_056401005.1 Microvirga sp. P4_G7
GTACGAGATGATCGCCGTTCCATCGACACGGAAGGCGACGGCCTCGTCCGAACGGATCAGGGGTAGGTCTGCAAAGGGAAAATCGATTGTGTTCATCGTGCCCTCGTTCGATCTGGGAAATCGTTCGATGGCKTGAACATAACATATGTTTGGATGATGTAAACACGAAAAATGTTAAAACGTGTTTATTCGACCCTGCCGTGTTGTTCGATCATGTTCGGCAACCTTTCCCGCGCGGTATGATTCGCGCGCGCGGAATGACCATGCGCACGAGCGCGCCCGTGGGGTTTAGTACTAACCTATAATGATAGAGATAGGCCGGACTCGTGGAGCTCTGGGTTTACGGACAGAGCTCTTTCTCTTCGAAGATTGAAGAACGTTGATCGTAGCGATCAGCATTTACGGAAGTGGCTCAGTCGCACTTTTGCCTTGAGAATGAAGGTTCTCGATGGCCACCTAATTTTTGTTGCTGGGTAAGGCTTTCAGCATTGGAATTGCCAAAAATCGGGCGGTCAGATGGCCACCCTCAAGAGT
>NZ_JBFUKD010001198.1:0-534 GCF_056401005.1 Microvirga sp. P4_G7
CGGCGGGCCGTGCCATTCGTTCCGCCGAAGAGGTGTATCGCAGCGGCGGCGCACTCGTTGGTGTGTCCACTGGAATCCCAAAGCTGGACGACGCCTTGGGCGGTCTCCAGAAATCCGACCTCCTTATCCTCGCGGGACGACCSGCTATGGGTAAGACATCGCTCGCSACCAACATCGCSTTCAACGTCGCGCGAGACTTAGCGGAACGTCGGTCGCGAGGGGAAAAGACMGGCGTGGTCGGGTTCAACTCCCTCGAGATGTCCTCCGAGCAGTTGAGCCAGCGGATCATATCCGAGCAATCGGGGGTTCCGACGTGGAAGCTTCGCCGGGGCTTTGCCAGCGAGAGCGAAATGGAACGGTTCGTTTCGGCTGAACGTGATCTTCGCTCCCTCCCGATCTCGATCGACCAGTCCGGCGAACTGACGATTTCCGCTCTCCAGCTTCGGGCCCGGTCGTTGAAGAGACGTCGCGGTCTTGAGCTACTGGTTGTCGATTATCTCCAGCTCCTCCATGGAAGTCGGAAGAGCGACAATC
>NZ_JBFUKD010001199.1:0-534 GCF_056401005.1 Microvirga sp. P4_G7
CCGCTGACGTGGTGGGCCTGGACACCATGGCGCATGTGATCAGGACACTGCAGGACAACCTCGGCCCCGTGGGTGGCTCAAGCAGTGGGAAAGTGGAAGACCCGTTTTCGGACATCTACGGCACGCCGCCGGTCCTGGCGAAATTGCTGGAATCCAAAAGCCTGGGCCAGAAGACCGGCGCCGGYTTTTACAAAAAACAGGGTCGCGACATCCTGCGCCTGGACCCGGAGAGCATGGAATACGTGCCGGCCGGCGCCAAGGCCAATGAAGTTGTCGGCCGCATGCTCAAAAAGCCCGCGGGCGAGCGCCTGAAGCTCTTGCGCGAAGCCGAGGGCGCCGAAGCGCGCTTCCTCTGGGCCATTCTGCGCGACCAGTTCCACTATGCCGCCGTGCACCTGGACAGCATTGCCGAAACCGCGCGCGACATCGACTTCGCGATGCGCTGGGGCTTTGGCTCCAAGCAGGGGCCCTTCGAGCTCTGGCAACAGGCCGGCTGGAAACAGGTCGCCACCTGGATACAGGAAGACATTGACG
>NZ_JBFUKD010001200.1:0-531 GCF_056401005.1 Microvirga sp. P4_G7
TCGTCGATGAGAATATTGATGGTCACGACGTCTCCGACGCGCCTCGCGCGCGGATCCTGAAAGAGGTCCGCGGCGCTCTGGTCCCAAAGGGAATTGTAGGCCCGCCGCCCGCCGGCAGGGAACGCGTTCGGCATGGGTTCGTGCTCGACGGTCAAGCCGCGCCCGACTGCGGACATGCGCGGCTCCCGGCCGATGTCGTTGGGATCGGTTGCGCACGCGCCGAGAAACAGCGCCACGGCCAAGGACAAGAGATGTTTCATCCTGACTTCTCGCTATCCTGCGACCGCCTTGGCGTGTCGCTCATCGTGTTGCTCAGCTGTGCCGCGCGGGCCGGTTCCATCTCGTTGAGGACGGCGCTGGCGTTGCGCGGACCGAGCTTGGCGAGGATCGCCGCAGCCACTTCGTCACGCATATTGGCGAGCTGCAGGGCTGCTGCCTCGGGACGCATACGCGCATAGATCGCAACGACCGACTCGTCAGCCTTGGCGAGAAACTCGTTCCGCTTCTTCAGCCATTCCTCGTACTCGGTAC
>NZ_JBFUKD010001201.1:0-527 GCF_056401005.1 Microvirga sp. P4_G7
ATTGAGCAGGCTCTCGGGCAGCCACGGGCTCGACCGTCCAAAGATGATCTGAACCGCAACGAGCGCGAGCAAAAGGCCGCAAAGCAACGGAATCGGCGGCGGCATCGGGAGGCAATTGGGAAGGCCGAGGAGCACGACGAGGAGCGCAAAGGCCCGGTCCCGCAGAACCGCCATGATGTCCGAGACGCTCACGCGCTCGGTCGGCTGGGCCGCAAGCTCAGCCAGGATCTCGGAGGTGCGCGCGTTGAGAAACAAGGAGCCTTGGGATGTCATATCGCTCGGAAGCGCCTTCTCTACCCGAGATGACGCCGGGGGCCAAGCTCAAGTTCTCGCGCCGCCTCTGGACCTGCCTCTAGTGCAGCGTCAGTTCGCCCTGATACGCCCTGAACTCGGCGGGCTTGATCAATTGCGTGTGAGCCACCCTCACCGAATGAAGCGGTCCTTCCAGTTCCCGTTTCCAAAAATCGAGAAATCCACGCAGCACCGGAAATTTCGGGGCGAGATCGTAGTCCTGCCAGATGTAAGTC
>NZ_JBFUKD010001202.1:0-526 GCF_056401005.1 Microvirga sp. P4_G7
CGTCAGGGCAACGCGCACCGTGATGGGCACCTGCAGCGCCTCCCAGATGCCTGTCGCCATCCCCCAGCCGACCAGCTCGCTCCCGTCGCGCATCGACCGAGGGTCCGGATTGCGCTTTTCCCACCCAAACGCCTCGGCACCCTGGCGATAGCACTCGCGCAGATTCTTGCTGCTGTAAGGCAGGCCGCTGTGCTGATCGTGGTTGGAGTAAGCTCGCAAGCGGAGGTCCAGCGGATCCAGCTTGAGCGCAATTGCAAGTTCGTCCATAGCGGATTCGAGCGCATACACACCGGTCGCGGCACTAGGCGCGCGCATGTCACAGGACGTCGGAAGGTCCAGGCGCACCAATTTATGGGCGTATGCCGTGTTTGAGATGTTGTAGAGAAGACCGGACCAGATCGTCTCGCGCCGATAGAAATCCTCGTATTCCGATGTCACCGTGACAGCGTCGTGTGTGATCGCATCGATTGTTCCGTCACTTCTGGCGCCCAATTCTATCCGCTGAATCATGGAGGGGCGGTAGCCA
>NZ_JBFUKD010001203.1:0-524 GCF_056401005.1 Microvirga sp. P4_G7
GAGCACACCTCGCAGGTGACGGAGGTGGGGATCTTCAGTTCGGCGGTCTTGCCGCGAAAGGCGTCTTCCAGGGAAATTTCGAGGTTGTAGCGCATGTCGGCGCCGCGTTCGCGTCCGCCGGTGCTTCGACCGCCGCCCCGCGCCCGTCCATCGCCGAAGAAATTCTCGAAGATGTCCGACATGAAGTCGGAAAAATCGTTGCCGAACCCGGGCCCGCCAGGCCCTCCATTAGCAAAGGCCGCGTGACCGAAGCGGTCATAGGCCGCGCGCTTCTGGGCGTCAGACAGGGTCTGATACGCCTCGTTGAGTTCCTTGAACTTGACCTCGGCCTCGTGGTCGCCCGGATTGCGGTCGGGGTGGTGCTGCATCGCCAGTTTGCGAAAGGCGGTTTTCAGCTCGACCTCGGTGACCGTCTTGGAGACGCCGAGAACTTCGTAATAGTCACGCTTAGACATCAGCGGGATAGCCCTTTAGGGGTGAGGGGCGAACGGCGAACAGTGAATGGAGGATGCACGACGCTTCAT
>NZ_JBFUKD010001204.1:0-523 GCF_056401005.1 Microvirga sp. P4_G7
AAGGTCGACATTGCCGTCGACCCGCTAGAAGGTACGACCCTTTGCGCCAAGGACATGCCGGGCTCGATCGCGGTCATGGCGATGGCCGAGGCCGGCAYGTTGCTCGCGGCGCCGGACGTCTACATGCACAAGATCGCCATCGGCCCGGGCTATGCGCAAGGCGTCGTCGATCTAGACGCATCGCCGGAAGAAAACCTCCACGCCCTCGCCAAGGCGAAGGGCGTCAAGGTGAACGAGTTGAATGCCCTGGTCCTCGACCGTCCTCGCCATGCGGAGCTGATTGCGGCGATCCGCAAGACAGGCGCGGGCGTGCGTCTGATTTCCGACGGCGATGTCGCCGGCGTCATTTTCACGACGACGCCCGATCGCACGGGCATTGATATCTATATGGGCATCGGCGCCGCGCCTGAAGGTGTGCTGGCCGCGGGCGCTCTGCGCTGCATCGGCGGCCAGATGCAGGCGCGCCTTATCCTCGATTCCGAGGAAAAGCGTTCCCGCGCTCTCCAGATGGGCGTGAAGGATC
>NZ_JBFUKD010001205.1:0-522 GCF_056401005.1 Microvirga sp. P4_G7
GATGCATCGAGGCATATGGCGGAAAATGTGGGCGGCGTTGGCGATCTCGCTCACGTTCGCGTTTTCGGCCGCTCACGGCGACGATAACCCTCCAAGCACGGACCTGCCGGAGCGTCACGGCTTGGCCATGCACGGCGAGCCGGCCTTGCCGAAGGGATTTTCCCACCTCCCCTACGTGAATCCGGAGGCTGTCCAGGGAGGCCGAATCACCGTCGCAATCCAGGGGACATTCGACAGCCTGAATCCCCTGATCGTCCTCGGCCTCGCTCCTGATGCCGTGCCCCGATACGTGCTGCAGAGCCTGATGATGCGATCCCTCGACGAGCCGTTCAGCGTCTACGGCCTCGTCGCCCGATCCGCCGAAATGCCGGACGACCGCACTTCCATCACCTTCAATCTCGACCCGCGAGCCCGTTTCTCCGACGGACACCCGCTCACAGCGGAGGATGTACGCTTTTCATTCGAGTTGCTGAAGAAGCACGGCAAGCCGTTCAACCGGACCAGTTTCGGACAGGTCAAAGC
>NZ_JBFUKD010001206.1:0-521 GCF_056401005.1 Microvirga sp. P4_G7
GCCTGATCGGACTCGGGCTCGTGGAGCGCGATGGCCTCGTGATCATGGGCGGTCTCATCATCGGCCTCTTCGGCCTGACGCTGAGCTTGGGTTTCGTCTACGCAATCCTGTCGGGCCTCGAGAGCGTGATCTGACGGCGGAAGTGCTTCGGATGGCTGGCCCAACGTCACTCTCTGGTCAACAATCGAATTGGCCGCCATGATGAAAGAGGTTGCGCCGAGGGCTAGAGTTCCAGCGACGCTTGAAAGAGACTCGATGCCTCATGGGCGACATTCAAAGCTTGCAAAAAAGCTGCCCACGGAACAAATCTTGTTGACATTTGTTAACACAATTATAGATTCCGGCGGTCACGTTGGCTAGGTCGCGCCACCCCAACAAGGAGGTTGAGGAGGCGGTGTCACAGGCCGAGGCCCAAGGATGGGTATGTCGCAAAATGGGACACTGGGGCAGATTATTCTGCGCACATACTGACAGGGACGGATGCCAAGTTGGCGTGAACGGAACACCGCGAAACGCTGAAA
>NZ_JBFUKD010001207.1:0-520 GCF_056401005.1 Microvirga sp. P4_G7
GTGGAGAGCACCCGGACTTTGCAGCGCCCTCGCCGATCGCCATCGCGAACCATCTCATGCGGGCATGGGTCGCCTTACCTTGAGACGACATGGCCTGAAGTGACATGTCCTGATGCTTCACGCTTTGCGGGTTCTCAGGTCGAAGGTGTAGGAAAGCTCGCTCACCGTCTGGCCCCTGAGTTCGAGCTGTTGCTCCGGTCCGGCAACGCCGCCGAGGCTTTCGTAGAACCGGCGCGCGGCGAGATTGTCCTTGAGCATCCACAATCCCGCGGCGGCAAAACCGTGGTTCGCCAGATGGCCGAGCGCGTCTTTCATCAATCGGCTGCCGATCCCTTGGCGCTTCACTCGATCGAGCAGGTAGATGGCGTAGATCTCGGAATCGGTTTCGAGCGGGATGCCCTCCGCTGGGCGGACCCGTCCGCCGCGAATGAAACCGACGACGGCTTCATCGGTATCGATCGCGACGAGAAACTTGGCGCGTGGATCGGTATCGGCAAAAGCGTGACGCCACATGCCCACC
>NZ_JBFUKD010001208.1:0-520 GCF_056401005.1 Microvirga sp. P4_G7
GGTGCCCGATCTTCCTCGCGGTGCTTTTTGCATTGCATCCACTTTATGGCTGGGTTGCGCTCATATCAGCGACGATTCTCATCCTCCTCAGTCTCTTGTCCGATTTCCTCACGCGCCGCACGTTGAAGCGGGCCAGCGAATCGGCAATAGACGGCCTGAGCGACATCAGCGGAAGTTTTCGCCACGCGGAGGCGATCGAAGCGATGGGCATGCTGCCGGCGTTGGCCCGACGTTGGCGCGGTTCACAGGTGCGCACGCTCGATCTCCAGGACATCTCGACCAGACGCGGGCGCGCCATGTCATCGCTCACACGTACGTGTCGATACATGATGCAGATCGCAGTTCTATCTGTGGGCGCGATCCTCGTCATCAAACAGGAGGTGAGCCCAGGTTCGATGGTCGCCTCCAGCATCATCATGGGGCGCCTGTTGCTGCCGTTCGACACCATGGTCGACGGATGGCGCCAATGGGTACTCGCGGGCACGGCGTGGAAACGCGTGTGCGATCTTCTGGAGAATCA
>NZ_JBFUKD010001209.1:0-518 GCF_056401005.1 Microvirga sp. P4_G7
GTCTGGAGGATGATGCGCTAACGGATTTCGTGCGCCGCTGCATCGTCGAATTGCTGTCACGCGGCGCTGTTCCGGTGGTCGGCGGGGGAGAAACGGAACACGACTGGATCATCGAGCGCCGCTATGGCGCGACACCGGACGAGATCGTCGAGAACGTCATGCGCGAATGGCTTGCGAACGGCGCCAAGGACGAAGATCCCGGCGGCCTTTGGTTCGCCCGACGCGAGGATGCTTGGATGCCGCCGGACTTGGATGCCGCCGGAATAGACATCGCGATCGAAACCGTCGCACCAGTATTCTCAAACGTGTCGCTATCAGCAAGCGTACCTATGTCAGGAAGCGTGCCTTATCAGGAAATCATGTGGTGATACGAACCTGCATCGCATTTCGACCGGCGCCGGTTCTATTCCGACGCGCTGCTCTGCACTTTTTTCGCATCCGGCATCGGCTGCGGCAGGACATCGCCGAGTGCGTGAACGAGGGCCTTTTTCATCACGCCGGGAAGCGCCTCCGTGTGC
>NZ_JBFUKD010001210.1:0-514 GCF_056401005.1 Microvirga sp. P4_G7
GGTCAGCGGCGGCTACGACTACCTGCTGAAGTTCGTCACGCGCGGCGTAAACCACTACCAGGAGATCRTCGARGGCTTGCTGGAGGCCAACATCGGCATCGAAAAATACTTCAGCTACATCGTSATCAAAACACCGTTCGTCAAGAACTACTACCCGATCGAGCAGCTGATGCAGCCGCACGTTTGAGCGGGGCTTAGAACGTGTTCACGGTCTATTTGGGGCCGCGCAGCTGCCTTTTCGGGAGGGGCTGGTAGGCGCGGCTCGCCGCCAATAGCTGGCTATTGGCAAGAGTCGCAACACCCCAGACTGCCCGAAAAGACAGCTGCCCTTCGGGTTGGGGAGAAATCGGGCGATTTGCCTGCCATCACCCTTGCATGGGCACAAGCCCATGCTGCGGGCGTTGACAGCCAACTCATCCCGATTGCTCCCCAACGCGGCCCCAAATAGACCGTGAACACGTTCTTAGGGCCGCAGCTTTTGCCGCAGCCCGACCCGATTCGACATTTGCTGCTG
>NZ_JBFUKD010001211.1:0-514 GCF_056401005.1 Microvirga sp. P4_G7
TTGTTAACCATTCCGAATTAGCGTTGCGAATCAGTTCCAAAGGGCATTCGCCACTGACCCGGTGGCGAGTTTGTAATCCTGGTCGATCCAGGGCCCAAGGGTTAAAGGCTGGGGATTAGACATGCGCGTACTTCTTATCGAAGACGACAGCGCAACGGCGCAAAGCATCGAGCTGATGCTGAAATCCGAGAATTTCAACATCTATGCCACCGATCTCGGGGAAGAAGGCATCGACCTCGGCAAGCTCTACGACTACGACATCATCCTGCTCGACCTGAACCTGCCGGACATGTCCGGTTATGAGGTTTTGCGGGGCCTGCGTGTCGCCAAGGTCAAGACGCCGATCCTGATCCTGTCAGGCATGGCCGGTATCGAGGACAAGGTGAAAGGTCTCGGCTTCGGGGCCGATGATTACCTCACAAAACCGTTCCACAAGGACGAGTTGGTCGCGCGCATTCACGCCATCGTGCGCCGCTCGAAGGGCCACGCCCAGTCGGTCATCACGACCGGCGAC
>NZ_JBFUKD010001212.1:0-513 GCF_056401005.1 Microvirga sp. P4_G7
AGAGGTCAAGCGGCGCGCCGACCTGCTCGATACGACCGTGATTCATCACGACGATCTTGGACGCCAATGTCATGGCCTCCACCTGATCGTGGGTGACGTAGATCATCGTCGCCTTCAAGTCGCGGTGGAGCTTGGCGATCTCCAAGCGCGTGTTGACGCGCAAAGCGGCGTCGAGATTGGATAGCGGTTCGTCGAAAAGAAAGACGCTGGGCTCCCGCACGATGGCACGCCCGATCGCGACGCGCTGTCGCTGACCGCCCGACAATTCCCGCGGCTTGCGGTCGAGGAGAGCGGAAAGCTTGAGAATCTCCGCCGCCTGCCGGACGCGACGATCGACTTCCACCTTGTTGGTCTTGGCGAATTTCAGGCCGAAGGCCATGTTCTTGTAGACCGACATGTGCGGGTAGAGCGCGTATGACTGGAAGACCATCGCGATCTTGCGGTCGGCCGGCGGCATCTCGTTCACGCGGCGACCGCCGATCCGCAATTCGCCGGCGGTGACGGGTTCCAGTC
>NZ_JBFUKD010001213.1:0-513 GCF_056401005.1 Microvirga sp. P4_G7
GGGCCGAGCGTCCGTTGCAACCCGCGCCGCTACGGCTGCGCAAGCGAAGATGGGCGCCGCAGGATCAATGATGGTAGGCGCCGCAGCGCGAGTAGTTGCTCCGGCTGCTATCGCTCTCGGCGTCGGAAAGGCAGTGAAGGAATTTTCTGAGGTCGAGCGTCGGTTGACGCGAATTGGAATCACCGCAGACGCATCCCGCGACGAAATGAAGGCTGTCCGTAAAGAAGCTCAGGATCTGGCCTCGCAAGTCGCAATGCCTTTCGATGAGATTGTCTCCGGCTTTGATGCGCTCGCTGCTCAGGGCAAGAACATGCGGGACATCCGCGAGTTCATGCCCGCTGTGGCCAAGGCTGCCCAGGCAGCGGGAGCGGACGTCAGCGACATTGCCAACGCGGCCGGTGCCGTCGGCGATCAAATGCAGATCGCGGGCAACAAGATGCAAAAGACCTTCGACATAATGATCGAGGGCGGTAACGCCGGTAAGTTCGAACTCAAGGATATGGCGCGTTATCT
>NZ_JBFUKD010001214.1:0-510 GCF_056401005.1 Microvirga sp. P4_G7
CTCACGAGGACAATGGGAACGCCGCCTTCATCTCGAAGACGCTCGATATACGGATAGATCTCRTTCTTTCTGGCCTCGTCCAGCGAAGCCAGGGGCTCGTCCATCAAGAGGAGATCGGGATCCGACAAGAGGGCGCGCCCGATTGCGGCGCGCTGCTTCTCGCCCCCTGAAAGCGTCGCCGGACGGCGTTCGAGAAGATGCGCGATGCCGAGAAGATCGGTCACCTGTTCGAAGCTCGTCGAACTGTTCCTTCGTCGCGCGAACCAGCGGCCGAAGAGAAGATTCTGCCGAACGTTCATATGCGGAAACAGGCGTGCTTCCTGGAAGACATAGCCGACGCGCCGCTTGTGCTTCGGCACGAAGACATTGCGGCGCGTATCGACAAGAGTGCGTCCGTTGACGACCACCTGTCCTTCGCTCGGCCGGACGAGGCCGCTGATGGCGTTGATGAGCGTCGTCTTGCCTGATCCTGATGGACCGTAGACGGCCGTCAGCCGGCCAGCCGAATGG
>NZ_JBFUKD010001215.1:0-507 GCF_056401005.1 Microvirga sp. P4_G7
CCATTCGGTGAAAGGCTTTGACGATGCCGGCGTTCAACGAGTGATCGCGATTGATCTCTCCAGCCTTCGTCATCTCTTGCTCGATGCTGACCGAATTGCCGGAATGCATGATGTCCCAGCTGTCGGCTTTCTTCACCTTGCTCGAGCGGACATTCGCGCCGTCGAATCCGAGGTGGCCTGCGTTGGTCGATGCCATCGTCAGCTTCGTCTTGTCGAGAAGGTCGGCAAAAGGCTCGACGTCCTTGGCCTTGTAGGCTGGCGTATTGGCGTTCGCGATGTTGCCGGAAACGGTGGCCTGGCGCACGGACAGCCATTGCGCCTGCCGAGAAGCAAGATCGAATAGATAGACCGGTCCCACGAAAGACCTCCAGTTCGGGCATCGTCACCGGACGGTCTAAGCGCGTAACCTTGCCCGAGGCTGACGCGATTCTCACCGCGCCTTCAGATCTCCTTAATGATCCTGCGGCAGAGTCGGATCCCGCACGGTGCGCCCGGAATATGGAATCA
>NZ_JBFUKD010001216.1:0-503 GCF_056401005.1 Microvirga sp. P4_G7
CTTTAGAGGGGCTTCCCTTCTGATTTCCCGGCTTTCCTAGGGAAAACGCAATAGCCACGAAGAGGGCAGGCCGTGAGAATCCATGGCTGTAAGCAAAACGTAATGGAGAAGACAAACATGAATGCAGCGACCMTTGACCGCCCGTGGCTCAAAGCCTACCCGSCGGGCGTKCCYRCSGACATYGACRSKTCGCARTACCCGTCGCTGGTGGCCTTGATGGARGAAAGCTTYAAAAAGCACGGCAGCCGYGTCGCTTACAGCTTCATGGGCAAGGACGTCACCTTCGGCCAGACCGACAGCCTTTCGCTGGCCTTCGGCGCTTACTTGCAAAGCCTGGGCCTGGCCAAAGGCGACCGCGTCGCCATCATGATGCCCAAYGTGCCGCARTAYCCSGTKGCYGTGGCSGCCATCCTGCGCGCMGGCTAYGTGGTGGTCAAYGTCAACCCCCTSTACACCCCACGCGAACTCGAGCACCAGCTCAAGGATTCGGGTTCCAAGGCCAT
>NZ_JBFUKD010001217.1:0-502 GCF_056401005.1 Microvirga sp. P4_G7
CGTCTCGGCTATTACGGCATCGAGTTTGAAGCCATCGAGGCGGGTTCAGGCTCCCTGTTCCCCGATCTGCCGATCGGCAACCGACTTGCAGCCTCGTCGGCGGCCTTGATTGCAGGGCTCAGCCGCAATTTCCTCGGAGGATACCGGCCATGACCGAGCGTGTTGCGATTGCGGCGACGGTCGTGCAGTCCTTGTGYGACCGCGTCGAGGGGTTGCGCTCTGACCTCACGCTCGAGAACACCGTGTCCGCTGATATTGCGACGCGCGTGGCGAGGATCCGCGCTGGTCTTGTCGGGGCGATTGCGGTGTCGACAGTCGCCGACGCCGTGGGGGACCTCTGTGACGTATTGCGGGACCTTGGACGGCAGGCCGATCCTGTTCAGATCAATCAATTGGGCGCGGTCGTGCTTCAAACTCTCGCGGATGCAGTGCCGTCAACGTCATCGCCCGCGCTCAATCTGGCGTCAGACTTCGGTCGGGCGGCAGCTGCTTGTATCGAGGC
>NZ_JBFUKD010001218.1:0-502 GCF_056401005.1 Microvirga sp. P4_G7
CATCCACACTCAACACGGGCCGCATGTACATCACGCTCAAACCGAAATCGCAGCGCGATGCAACGGCGACCGAGATCATCGCACGGCTTCGGCTGCAACTGGACAAAGTCGAAGGCATCCGGCTGTTTCTGCAAGCCTCGCAGGACATCAATGTCGGCGGAAGGCAATCGCGTACGCAGTACCAATACACGTTGCAAGACGCCAACCTGGACGAGTTGAACGAATGGGCGCCGAAGGTGCTCGACAAGCTGAAGACCCTTCCGGAGTTGCGCGACGTCGCGACCGATCAGCAGACGAGCGGAACGACATTGACGATCGACATCGATCGCGATCAGGCCGCGCGGTTCGGCTTTACGCCTCAGCTCATCGACGACACGCTTTATGACGCATTCGGCCAACGTCAGATCACGCAGTTCTTCACTCAGTTGAACAGCTACAACGTGATCATGGAGATCCTGCCCGAACTGCAGGGTGACACGCAGACCCTCGACCGCATCTATCT